>JBCDHO010000333.1:0-3573 GCA_038749855.1 Pseudomonadota bacterium | reverse complement strand
TTGTCGGCGAGGTCCTTTGAAAGGTGGTAGCCCTCCTCGGGCGTGGCGGGGGCCGCCACGAAGCTGTTGTCCTCAACGAGGTCCGGGTACCAGTTGTTGGTTTCGCCGCCGAGAAAGCCGTAGAAGCGGTCGAAGCCCATGCCGAGGGGCCAGGACTGGCGCGACGCGCCGGGGGCGACTTCGGGGGTGGCCACGTTGTGGTTCTTGCCCAGCCAGAAGGTGCTGTAGCCGTTGTCCTGGAGCAGCTTTGCCAGCGGTGCACTCGAGGGTGGAATGTAGCCGCTCTGACCCGGGAACCCCGCCGAGCCCTCCGTGATCGTCGCCATGCCGTTCAGGTGGTGGTTGCGCCCGGTCAGGAGCGTCGCGCGGGTCGGCGAGCACAGCGCTGTGGTGTTCCACTGCGAATAGGTCAAGCCATTGGCGGCCACTTCCTCCAGCGTCGGCATGCGGATGCCGCCGCCGTAGACCGACCACGCGCCCACGCCCGTATCGTCATACAGCACAAAAAGAACGTTGGGTGCCCCTGGTTTGGCCTGCTTCGGTGTGAAGGGGGTCCAGTCGGGGGTTGAGTCGCGAATATCCAGCTCAATGTCCCCGGAGAATTCCTCGGGGCTGGGCGATGCCTGAGCCCAGGCAGCCGTGCCGCAGAGCGTAAGGAGCAGGAACAGCGCCAGGCGCGCAGGCAAGGGTCGTGCGTTCGGAAAGCGGGGCTGATGAGTCGGCATTGGAAACCTTCCTCGGTGCGAATGAATGGGCGTCGTGAGCGGCGCGAGGGCACGGGCACGTCACACTGCTCACCAGTATAGGTTAAAAAACCTATAATAAGGTTACACAACCTAATTCATGCCCGACCGTGCGTTCGAGCGCCAATGCACGGCTTCTCCACCTGGGGCATTTCAGGGATACTTCCGCCCATGACTGATCGGCTGTCCACCCCCGAGCGCATCCTGGAAAGCGCGCGGAAACTGTTCAATCAAAAAGGCTACGGCGCCACCACCCTGGCCGAGATTGCAGCCGATGTGGGCATCGCCCAGGGCAACCTCACCTACCACTTCCCCAACAAGAGCGAACTTGCCCTGCGCCTGGAGGCACAGGCCCAGGGCGAGATGAAGGTCCGCTGGGAACGCAAGCGGGAAGGGCAGATCACCGACGACTACATCGAGCACCTGCTGTTCGCCAAGCGCCTGACCTGGAGCTACCGGTTTTTGCTGCGCGACCATCCGCTGTTTTCGGAAGACCCGGACTGGCTGAAGAACAACCCCTATATGCTTTCGGACTTCCAGGAGCTGCGTCATTTAATGGAGCGGCTGCGTCTCTCCGAGCTGTGGTGCGAAGCGTCCGGGGTGGATGTCGAGGTGCTCGCCCGCGCGCTCTGGATCAACAGCCGCTACTGGATGGATCACCTGCGCGAGCTGGAGAATCGCGAGCAGCTCACCTGGGACGACCTCGAACGGGGCATCGACCACCACCTAGACGTGCTCGGCTGCTTTCTCACGCCCAGCGCGCGCGACGCCTTCGCTGCTGCGAAGGTAACGGCCCTGCGCTACGTGAACCAGTTTGACGAACCCACGTGATGGGTGGACTTGAACCCGGCCGCGCGGGAAAGCGGTTGTTAAGCACCGTGCCCGCCACCGCGGACCGCTGAGATAAATCATGTGGCCAAGAAGAGTGGCCCGGTGCCCGTCTACCCGGCGCCACAAATGAAATGGCCCCCAAGCGGGGGCCTTATTGTTGGTGGTGATGGGTGGACTTGAACCACCGACCTCAGCATTATGAGTGCCGCGCTCTAACCAGCTGAGCTACATCACCGTTGACTGGTTCTGGACGGGCGTCCAGAGGGCCGGCAATTCTGCGTTTCTGTCATGGTTTTGTCAACCCGGACATCGGGTTTTACGGCGTCGTTTTCGCGGCGTCACTTCGTCGTTTTCAGTCGGGTCGCCGCGCGATCACGCGCAGCAGTGGGGGACGGTAGAGAAAGGTGCCCGGCTCCGCCTTTCGCTGCGCCCAGTCGCGAAGGAATGCTTCGCCCGTTTCTTCGGTAAGGAGACCCGCTTCCACCAGGCGGGGCACGTAGCCGCGCAAAAAGTCTTCCGGCCAGTCGAAGCGGGGGTCGCCGGGCCGGGCAATGCCGCTGACCTGCGCAACGTTTGTGAGCGCCAGGCCTGCTGCGGCGCAATTCGCTGGGGTTTCTCCCTGCACTTCGAGGCTGCCGCCGGACTGGGACCAGGAATCGTGAACGGCCTGGACCACGGTGGCCATGGTGTCGATTCGTGGGGCGAGGGCGAAGGCGTGGTAGTTGAAGTAATCCAGCGTGACCAGTCGGCCACCGGGTTTCAGTAGCCTGGCGAGTCGAGCCAGGGCCGAGCCGGGATCGGGCAGGAAGCACAGCACCCAGCGGACGTGGATCAGGTCGAAGCCGATACCGTCTTCCGGCGCGTAGTCTTCAATAGCCTGTGTGCAGACGGCGATGTTGTCGCGCTGCTCCTGGGCGGCCCTGGCTTCAAGGTGACGGCTGAACCGTTCCGAGGGGTCGAGGGCCACCACACGCCCGGCTGGACCGACCCGGTCACTCAACTCGCGGGTAGTGAAACCTGGCCCACTGCCGACATCCAGCACCCGATCGCCTTCCTGCAGCCCCGCGACGCACCAGCCGTCCTGCGTAACCTCGCGCCAGACGGCGTGTTGTTCACGAAGCCGGGCCAGTTCCGGGTCGCTGTCACCCAGCAGGTAGTCGTCAGCCACGGTCAGGTGAAGGCGTAGCCGTAGGCAGCCTCAAAG
Organism: Pseudomonadota bacterium; assembly: GCA_038749855.1. Lineage (GTDB taxonomy): Bacteria > Pseudomonadota > Gammaproteobacteria > Xanthomonadales > SZUA-36 > Marinihelvus. Next base: position 795 of record JBCDHO010000333.1, on the reverse strand, counting down.
CGGTCGGCAATCTCCTGCAGGTCCGGCCGGTGATGCTGTGGCGCCAGGTGCTCGATTTTGATGGCGCCCATGATCGAGCCGATGCGGCAGGCGGTGACCAGGTCCATATCGTTGAGCAGGCCATGGATCATGCCGGCCCGGTAGGCATCGCCGCAGCCCGTCGGGTCCTTGATCTCGGACACGCCGGCGGCCTCGATGTGGGTCTTTTTGCCCTGCTCATAGACGTTGGAGCCCTTGCCGCCCTGCGTGACGACAAAGGCGCTGACGCGCTCGGCAATGTCCCTGCCGGACAGCCCCGTGCGGTCCTTCACCAGCTGGTACTCGTAGTCATTCATGACGATCCAGTCGGCCCGCTCGATGAACCCGCGCAGCTCATCGCCGTCAAACATGGGCATGGCCTGGCCGGGATCGAAAATATGGGGAATGCCTGCCTCCGGGAAATCGTGACTGTGCTGAATCATGGCCGGCTTGCCGTCGGGCGCGATGATACCGATGCGCACACCCTCGGCGTCCGTCACCTTATTCAGATAGCTCTGGGCCATGGCGCCCGGGTGGAAGGCCGTGATCTGATTGTCTTCCTGGTCCGTGGTGATAAAGGCCTGGGGCGTGAACTCGCCGGTCAGGCGACGCACGTAGCGGGTGGAGATACCGAGCTCATCGAAATGACGCTGGTAGGGACCAAAATCATCGCCGAAGGCCCCCATGGGCATCGGATCGCCACCGAGCAGCTTCAGGTTGTAGGAGATGTTGCCGGCGACACCGCCAAACTCGCGCCGCATCTTCGGCACAAGGAAG
>JBCDHO010000332.1:0-3594 GCA_038749855.1 Pseudomonadota bacterium | reverse complement strand
TTCACGAGAAGGGCAAAGCGGGCAGCACCGCGCTGCAGGATTTTGTCGACCCCTGGCCCGGCCGCGTGCTGTTCGCCGCCGATACGCCGGGACGTCGCGAGGCGCTCGGTGACACGCTGCGCGCCTTTGGCCTCCAGCCAGAACGCTTTGATGACTGGGCCGCCTTTTCGCACGCCAGTGCAGGCCTGGGCCTGTCCGTACTCCCGGTTGAAGGCGGCTTCTGCCTTGGCGATGAGCTCGCGGTTCTGACCGAATCTCAGCTCTTCGGCGCGCGCACCCGCCACGGCAGCAGCGCCAGCCGCCGCGATGACCGCGATCCGGAAGCCATCATCCGCAACCTGGCGGACCTTGAACTCGGCGCACCGGTGGTGCACGAAGACCATGGCGTCGGCCGCTACCAGGGCCTGCAGATGCTGGAGATCGATGAGCGTGAAGCCGAATTCCTGACCCTTGAGTACGCCGACGGTGACAAGCTATACGTGCCGGTCGCCTCCCTGCATCTTGTCAGCCGCTACACGGGCGCTTCCGCCGCAACCGCCCCGCTCCACCGCCTCGGCGGTGAGCAATGGACCAAAGCCAAGCGCAAGGCGGCGGAAAAGGTCCGCGATGTGGCCGCGGAACTGCTGGATCTTTATGCCCGTCGACAGGCACGGGAAGGTTTTGCCTTCCCGCTGGACGATCGCATGTACGAGGAGTTCGCCAGCACCTTTCCCTTTGAGGAAACGCCGGATCAGTTCGATGCGATCGAAGCCGTCCGGGCGGACATGAAATCTGCGCGGCCCATGGATCGCGTGGTCTGCGGCGATGTCGGCTTCGGCAAGACCGAGGTTGCCTTGCGCGCCGCCTTTATCGCTGTGCAGGGCGGTAAGCAGGTGGCGCTGCTCGCGCCAACCACGCTGCTCGCCCAGCAACACTTCGCAACCTTCAGCGATCGCATGGCCGACTGGCCCGTGCGCATCGAAATCCTCTCGCGTTTCCGCACTGCCAGGGAGTCGGCAGACTCCTTACAGCGCGCAAAGGAAGGCAAGATCGATATCCTGATCGGCACGCATCGGCTGCTGCAACGCGATGTTCGCTTCGACAAGCTGGGCCTGGTCATCGTCGACGAGGAGCAGCGCTTCGGCGTCCGACAGAAGGAGCAGCTCAAGGCCCTGCGCGCCGAGGTCGATCTGCTGACGCTCACGGCCACGCCGATCCCACGAACCCTGAACATGGCCATGTCCGGCATCCGCGACCTGTCCATCATTGCCACCCCGCCCGCCCGGCGTATCGCCGTCAAGACCCTGGTATCGCAGTGGGACAGCGCCATGCTCCGGGAGGCGCTGCAGCGCGAAATCCAGCGCGGTGGCCAGGTTTATTTTCTGCACAACGAGGTCAAGAGCATCGAGCGCATGGCCCGCGAAGTGGAGGAGCTCGTGCCGGACGCGCGGGTGCGCGTGGCCCATGGGCAAATGCCCGAGCGCGAACTCGAACAGGTGATGCTGGATTTTCACCGCCAGCGCTTCCACGTGCTGGTTTGCTCGACGATTGTCGAAAACGGTATCGATGTCCCGACGGCGAACACCATCATCATCAACCGCGCCGACCGCTTTGGCCTGTCCCAGCTGCACCAGCTGCGCGGACGCGTGGGCCGCTCGCACCACCTCGCCTATGCCTACCTCCTGACGCCGGAACCCCGAGCCATGACGGCGGACGCGAAGAAGCGTCTCGAAGCCATTGCCAGCCTTGAGGAGCTCGGCGCCGGCTTTACGCTGGCAACCCACGACATGGAAATTCGCGGGGCCGGTGAACTGCTGGGCGAGGATCAGAGCGGCCAGATCGCCCAGATCGGCTTCAGCCTCTACAGTGAGCTGCTCACCCGGGCGGTCAAAGCGCTGCGCGAGGGTCGCGAGCCCGAGCTGGAGGCTTCGCACCAGCACGGCGCCGAGGTCGAACTTCACCTGCCGGCGCTGATCCCTGACGACTACCTGCACGATGTGCACACGCGCCTGACGCTGTACAAGCGTATCGCCAGCGCCGCCGATGAGACCACGCTGCGCGAACTCCAGGTGGAAATGATCGACCGCTTCGGCCTGCTTCCCAACCCGGCCCGGAACCTGTTCGCCATCGCGGGCCTGAAGCTGCTGGCAAACCGCGTTGGCGTGCGTCGGGTCGACCTGGGCCCGCGCGGAGGACGTTTTGAGTTCGACGAGCAAGCCGAGGCGGATGTCAGCGCCCTGCTTGCGCTGGTCCATGGCCAGCCGAAACGCTTTCGCATGCGTGGCCCAACACGCCTCCAGATTCTCGAGGGCGCGGAGAGCGACCGGGCGCGGATCGACGAAGTCCGCCAGCTTCTTGAGCGGCTTGGTGCGAACACTGGGGTGAGCACTGACTCGCTATAATGCAGGCGGGATGGGACGCCAAAAACACATGACCGGAATAAAAAACCGGACAGCCGCGCGACCGCTGGTGTGGATAGCGGCAACCTTGTTCCTGTCGGGCACCTCCGGGGCCCTGGGTGCGGATCGGTACCGGGTGGAGCTCATCGTGTTCCAGAACCTGGGCGTGCCGGCCGAATCCGTGGAGGTGGATTCGCCACGACGCTTCCGCGACGCCCTCAGTCTTGACGAGCCAGTCGCGCCGGCTGCGCCTATCGCCCTGGTAAAGGAAGACGGCGCCTTCGCCAACATTTGGGCCCGGCTGGACCGGTTGGCCGAATACGATCCGTTACTCCGCGTCACCTTCGAGCAATCGCTCTTCGATTATCACCCGCCCGTTCGCGTCCACGGAGAAGAGCCACTGGCCGAAACGCTTCATTTTCCGGGCAACCTTGCCTACGTCGACCCCACGGACGCCGGTCCCGACCAGGGCTGGTTCGACAGCTATGTCGAGCGCCTCTACCGGCTCGATGGCACCATTCAGCTCCGCCGAAGCCGGTTTTTGCATATCGATCTGGACCTGGAATATCGGCTCGATGGCCCGGCCTGGGAACTGAACTTCCCGGCGGTAGAGACGGAACGGCTTGCTGAGGGTTTCCAGTGGATCACGGAGCCCCCCGGCCGCAGCGCCGCGTTTGAAGCGCGTGAAGAGGCGCCTGCCACCAGCGGGCAAGCGGACCGTCAAGCCCAGGCGATCGACGCGCGAACGGTCTTGAGCCCCGGGGCCGGATCCGAGGAATCGTTGGACAACACTACTGGGACTGTCATCGGGGGACTGGAGGGTGAAGAAGCGCCCGTCGTTCCCTTTCAGCTGCATCGGCTCGATCAGTCGCGCCAGGTGCGCACGAACACGATGCAGTATTTCGACTCCGCCTACCTGGGGGCCATTGTCCGCGTGACACCCATCTCGGATGATGTTCCATGAGCCCGGGACGCGACCGGGAACTCGCGCCTTTTGGCCCGCACAATCACACACCACGGAACCCACCATGACCCGGCAATTCAACAAATGGCGCCCTCACCCCTGGCACGGACTCGACCTCGGGCCCAAGCCACCGGAGGTGGTGCATGCGTTCATCGAGAGCACGCCATTCGACTACGTCAAGTATGAGGTCGACAAGAAATCCGGCTTCCTGAGGGTGGATCGCCCCCACCGGACCAGCTCCCTGCCCCCGAC
>JBCDHO010000331.1:0-3609 GCA_038749855.1 Pseudomonadota bacterium | reverse complement strand
GGGCAAAGGGTTTGGCATTTTCCCCTGAATAGGTGGCGGCGATGTGACCGTTGCCCACCACCTGATACTTGTAGGTGACTAATCCCTCTAGTCCAACCGGGCCTCGGGGGGGCATTTTTTGAGTGCTACCTCGAAGAACATGTCAAGTTACGCTTAAGGTTATATTTATAGGTCTTCAATTCTTTCTCCGCGTCAAAACGAGTCTCACTTGCCAGAATTCACCCTCGCCGCCGTTCCTGACCGGCCTGTCGTTAGCGACGGGAAACCGTGAACCCGACGACACCCTATCGACCTTCAGTGCTGCTGCTGGGCGCCGCCAGCGGACTTTCCCCCTTTGGTGTCACGATCACCGTCCCCTTACTGCTTGTCATCGCCGTTGATTTTGGCGCCAGTTCGGGACAGGTACAGTTTCTGATCTCGGCCTACCTGTTCGGGTTGGCCACGGCGCAACCCTTCAACGGTTACCTCTGTGATCGCTTCGGTCGGCGCCCCGTCCTTCTCGCGGGCTTTGCCCTCTTCATTCTGGCAAGCCTTGTCGCGACCCAGGCGGAGCACCTCGAAACCCTCATCGTGTTGCGCTACCTGCAGGCGGTCGGTGTGAGCGTGGGTACCGTGGCCAGCCGCGCCGTGGTGCGTGATACGAACGATGCCCGGGGCGCCACGGAGGCCCTCGCCTACATTGCCGCTGCCATGGGCTTTGCCCCGATCCTCGCCCCCATTGCCGGCGGCTGGCTCGGGTCGGTCGGCGGCTGGCAGAGCGTGTTTTACGCCACCGCGATACTGGGCGCGCTGATCTGGGCCTGGATCTACTTCGCCCTGCCCGAAACCCTGCATTCGGACCAGGAGCGCCCAAGACTGACCGCCTGGTTTAAAAATTATCGTCAGTTGCTGGCGACACCGGCTTTTCTCGGGTACACGCTGATTTTCGGCTTTGTGCAAGGCTGCTTTTTCGCTTTTCTGGCGGTCGGGGCGGCGGTTTTTGAACGCCAGCTGGGTATCGGCGAAGCAAAATTTGGTCTTTGGTGGGGGCTGATGGCCATCACCTACGTGATTGGCGCCATGGTGTCGGGTCGCCTGTTTCGGACCCTGAACCTCGTGCGCGTGATGGATGGCAGCGCCCTGCTCGTGCTGCTCGGCGGCGTCCTGGCGCCGGCGCTGGTGATCCTGTTCGGCGTCAGCATGCCGACCATCCTGATTCCCCTGGGCGTCATTATGGTCGCCGCCGGGACCACCACCCCTGGTGCCCTGGCCGGCGCCGTCAACCTGTTCCCACAGATGGCCGGCACCGCCTCGGGGCTTTCAAGCTCCGTGGGTATCGTGCTTGGAGGCGTGTTCACCGTGCTGGGTGGCATGGTTTACGACGACATCTATCAACCCGTGGCCTGGCTGATCGCGTTGTCCGCGTTGCTGACGGCCCTGAGTTGGGGCCTGGTGCGCGTGACCATGCCACGATCCGCGCTCGAGACGAGCACACAATAGCATGAGATTATTTCTTAAAAAATCGTTTATATAATTGTTATGTATAAGATTATATGTATTTCATCTCTGCTTCTCAGTCTGTTCTTGCCCCGTCCTTCCGAGGCCGAGCTGACGTTGCAGCGGGCCACGCTGGCCGTCAGTGACACGGAGGACTCCATCGTGTTCTCTCGCGACCTGCTCGGCTTCACGGTCAGTGGCGACGCGCAAGACCACACGCCGGCCCTGCGGACCATGTTCCATAGTCCTGAGGGCGCCACACCGCGGCTGGTTTTGCTCGATGCCGCTGAACAGCAGCCCCGCGCCCCGGCGCTCGTGGCCGCTAAAGGTCTCGACATCGACCCGGACGGGGTCCGGCTGGTCCTGTTTGAGCTGCTGGTCCGAGACCATGGATAAAACACTATGACCGAAATCGCCCTGCTCAAATTCGCCCACGTGCTCGGCCTCGTGTACTGGCTGGGCGCCGACCTCGGCGTGTTTTATAGCAGCTACGTCCTGTGCGATGACCAACAGCCTTCAGCGGTCCGCGTCTCCGCAGCCAAGATTCTCTTCGCCCTCGATCAGGCACCTCGGGTGAGCATGACACTGATGCTTCCGCTCGGGGTTCATCTGGCCGTAAGCCTGGGCTATATCGTCGCGCCGGCCTGGCTGGTCCCGGCCCTGTGGCTGCTGACGGCGGGCTGGCTGACCATGGTGCTGGTGCTGCATTTCAAAGGGCACGGCGACGCCCTGCCCGGACTTAAGCGCTTTGACCTCGCCTTTCGCGCCCTGCTCGTCGTTGCCCTTGTGGGTATCGGCGTCACCGCCATAATCGGCGCCATGCCCAGCGTCACGACCTGGGCGGGCATCAAGCTGGCCGTCTTTGGCGGCCTGGTGTTTTGTGGACTCATGGTTCGTTTGCGCCTCAAGCCCTTCGAACCCGCCTTTGGACAGCTCCTCCGCGGTGAAGCCACCGCAGCAGACAACGATGCGATCCACCGCAGTATTGGCGGCACACGCCCTTTCGTGCTGACGATCTGGGTCGGGCTGTTGCTCAACACCGCGCTCGGCGTACACGTGTTTTAAATCACCAGACTCAAGACAACGGACCGTAACAGGCCATCACACCCCCAGGACAACGGAGAACCCCATGAGCATGCGAGCCGCCATCATTCCCGAGGCTGGAGGCCCGGACGTCATCACGATTGAAGAACGTTCGGTGCCCGAACCGGCCACAGGCGAAGCGCTCGTGCGTGTCGCCTACGCCGCCCTCAACCCGCTGGACACGCACGCCCGGGCCAACCGCATCGCTTGGATGCACCCGGGCTTCCCCTTTACGCCCGGTTTCGAGTATGCGGGCCGCGTCGAGGCCGTTGGCCCGGGTGTCGATACGGGGCTCCTGGGTCAGCGTGTGGCCTGTAACGGACAGTGGGGCGGCAACGCCGACTACGCCATCGCCGAGGCCGACAAGCTCATTCCGGTTCCCGAAGGCTTCGATTGGCCGACCGCCGCCGCCTTCTCAACCTGTGCCTACACCGCCTGGCTGCTGATTCACTCGGCGGCCCGGGTGCAGCCCGGACAGGTGGTGGCCATCCATTCCGCCGCCGGCGCCGTGGGCGCACTCACCACGCAGGTCGCCAAGGCGGCCGGAGCGACGGTCATCGCCCTCGCCGGGGGGGCGGACAAGCTCCGCTATGCCAGCCAGTTTGGCGCCGATTTCGCGGTCAGCTACCTGGAAGAGGACTGGCCAGAGCAGGTGAAGGCCCATACGGACGGTCGCGGGGCCGACGTGATCATCGATGGGAACGCCGGTGACAATGCGCTGAAGAATTTCGACGCCATTGCCTCGCTGGGCAACGTCATTTTTATGGGCGCGACCGCAGGGCTGGCCGCGGACGTGAACATTTCCATGCTCATCGGCAAGTGCTGTTCCGTCACCGGTTTTGTCCAGTACGTTCACCAGGCGACGAGCGGCGGCGCGGAGGTCGCCGCCATGCACGGCGCCCTGGCCGATGGCAGCTTCAAACTGCCCATCGAAAGGACCTATGGGCTGGAGCAACTTGGCGAGGCCCACGAGGCCTGGGAACATCGGGCGCTGGTGGGCCGAACTCTGATCGAAGCCGGCGGAGAACTCTGAGCGCAGCCGTGGCTACG
>JBCDHO010000330.1:0-3628 GCA_038749855.1 Pseudomonadota bacterium | reverse complement strand
TTGATGCCACCGGCCACGGCGCTCGCGCGATGTTCGAAATCCGCCAGGTCTGTCGGCGGCGCCGGGAAGGCAGCCTGCGCAGGGCCGGTCAGGCGCACGGCCACGGGATAGCGGTCGCCCGTGCCGCTGAAACCGGCCTGGAGATCGGCCGGATTGGCCAGGAAGCGCAGGCGGCTCGCCTCGATGGGCGCGGCATTCTCACTGCTTTCCAGCAGCGGGGTCAGCGTGGTTATGGCGCCCTCCCGGGCATCAAACCAGCCCGCAGACGATACGTTGACGGCCTCCAGGTCGCCGCTGACTATGTCGTCCGCATTCATGGCCTCGCCGGTGAGGGAAAGAATAGCGAGGTGACGAACGGGCTGGGCGCTGGCCTGCGTGTTGACCTGCAGGGCGTAGCGCGGATCACCCACAATGCTGGTCGCATCGAAGGCAACGCCCCAGGCGTCGAAGAGCGGGCCCAGCGTTGAGCTGCTTCCAGCGTTGAGTCGCGCCATCGGATCATTCGGGTTATCGCCGAGGTCGGCTTCTGCGAACGGGTCAACGAAGGCCACGAGCCGCCCACCGGCCAGCACGAACTGGTCAATGCGGTACTGCATGGCCTCGGACAGCGCCTTCGGATGGACGACCAGCAAGAGCTCGATGTCCTCAGGAAACGCGGCCGGATCCTCGGGCACGGTGACCAGGTCGAAGAGCTGCGCAAGCTGGTCATGCATCACCCACGGTGCACGCGGCTGCTGCGTGTTCATGTCAAAACCCGGCCCCATATCGAGACTGCTCAGCAAACCAACCCGCAGCGGTTCCGGATGGGACAGCATGGAAACCAGCTTGATGACGTCGTATTCCACGAACGGCTGCTTGGCCGGATTGAGGAACGGAATGATCTGTACGTCGTCGAGGCTGTTGGTTGCCGCAAGCCCAAAGGTCAGCGAATCACCTGCTGCACCCACCGGCACTGCCTGCAGACCGAAACCCGCCGCCTGGTCTTCCTCGGGAGAGAACGGCGCGGGATCGATGCGACGTACCGTGAGCTTGCCGCCGCTGCGGTCCGCCATGTCGTCCAGCATCTCGTCGACCCAGCGCGCATAGCTGCGAATCTGGGGAAACTCGGCGCTCGCCGCCTCGGAGAAGAAATAGTAGATCGTCACCGGCTCCTGCATGCCTTCGAGGACCGCGTAGGTTCCGTCACTGAGCGTGTACTGGCGGTTCTCCGTCAGGTCGATGCGAACGCCCTTGAACAGCAGGCCTGAAAGAATCACCAGGCCGATGAACAGCAGGCTGAGCAGCAGCAGGCTGCCGGTGGAAACGAGGTTGCGTCGGTTCATCCTTCCCCCTTCTTCATTTCCAGCAGGATCACGTTGGCCAGGAGCCAAAACCCGATCACCAGGGCGAAATACACGAGATCACGCAGGTCGATGACGCCGCGCGAGATGTCCGCAAAATGCGACAGGAAGCTGAGGCCAGCAATGGCGTCAACCAGGACCTGCGGCGCCCAGCCCGTAAACAGGTCGAGCACCATAGGCAGACCGCTGAGCAGGAACAGGAAGCAGGCAACCACCGACAAAATAAAGGCGACCACCTGGTTGCGTGTGAGCGCCGACATGCACGAACCGATGGCGAGCATGCCGCCCGCCATGAGCCAGCTGCCGATGTAGGCGGCGAAAATCGCGCCGTTGTCCGGATCGCCGAGGTAATTGACCGTCAGCCACATGGGGAAGGTCAGCAGCAGGCAAAAGCCGAGGAACAGCCAGGCGGCAAGGAACTTGCCGAACACCGCCTGGGGCAGCGAAAGGGGCAAGGTCAGCAGCAGCTCGATCGTGCCGGAGCGCCGTTCCTCCGCCCACAGCCGCATGGCGATGGCCGGCACGAGAAACAGGTAGAGCCAGGGGTGAAAGCGAAAGAACGGCTCCAGGTCGGCGATACCGCGCTGGTAAAAACTGCCCAGGTAGAAGGTGAACACCCCGGTCATGACCAGGAAAATCACGATAAACACGTAGGCCACCGGCGTGGCGAAATAACCCGCGAGCTCGCGCCGCAATACGGTGAGGGTCGCACTCATCAGGCCGCCTCCCCTTCCGTAATCTGTCGGAAGACCTCGTCGAAGCGTCCGTTCTCAAGCCGAAGTTCCCGCACCTGCCAGCCCTGTTCGGAAATGGTCCCGGTCACGGCCTCGAAGAGTCCCTCACCGGCGGGGAATACGGTGAGCGCGCCGTCACGGATCTCCGCCTTGGAGACCTGGGGCAGTTCGCTCAGCACGCTCGCCGCCTGCTCCACGCCATCGAGCACCAGGGTCACGGCATTGTGGTAGCGGGACTGGGCCACCAGCCCGGCCGGCGTGTCGTCGGCGAGGAGCCGCCCGCGGGCAATGATCATGACCCGGTTACACACCGCTTCCACCTCTTCCAGAATGTGGGTCGACACCACGATGATCTTGTCGGACGCCATGGCTTCGATCAGCCGGCGCACCTCGTGCTTCTGGTTTGGGTCCAGGCCATCGGTCGGCTCATCAAGAATCAGGACCTGCGGATCGTGAACGATGGCCTGCGCAAGACCAACCCGGCGCTTAAAGCCCTTCGAAAGCGTCTCGATGGGCTGGTGGCGAACCCCCTCGAGATTGAGGCGCGCCATGGCCTCGCCCACGGCCGTCGCCAGCTGGGCCTTGCCGATCTGCCGAACCTCGGCTACAAAGCGCAGGAACGCCTCGACGGGCATCTCACCGTAGCTCGGCGCTCCCTCCGGCAGGTAGCCGAGGCAGCGGCGGGCCGCCAGGGAATCCGTGAGGATGTCGTGCCCGTGGATACGCGCCGTACCGGACGTCGGGGCAAGAAAGCCCGTCAGCATTTTCATGGTGGTGGATTTACCGGCCCCGTTCGGACCGAGGAAACCGAGCACCTGGCCCGGCTCGACTTCGAAACTCAGCCCATCGACGGCGGTAAAGCCGCCGAAGCGCTTGCACAAGGAGGACGCTTCAATCATGACGTCGGTAGAGATTCCCTCTGAAATTCATTTTGTTTTAAGGGACGTTGCTGCCCCCCGCATTCGGACTGTGGTTTAGGGTCGGAGTTCCGGGCTTTCAAGCCCTGCAACACCACGGCACGCCGACGCACCCTGTGACTTGTGTCACTGGCACAGCTGTGCAGCTTCACCTACATTTTGGTCATGCGTCAAAAAAGAGGGATTTAACATGTCTATGTGGTCCGCCATCGTACTGATCGTCATCGCCGGCTGCGCACTTGAGGCGTACCGCGCCAAGTACGCAGGCAAAGCCGATGACGAACGCCTCGCCGACCTCGAGGCCAAGCTCGACCGGCTCGACAACGACCTGCGTGAGCGGGTGGAAACGCTTGAGCGGATCGTGACCGACCGTACGTCGAACCTCAAGCGCGAGTTCGACTATCTCGATAAGGCGTCCTGAGGCCTTACTCCGGCTGTTTCTGCGCGGGGCGGGGTGTTGACCCCCTCTCTGCAGGACACGCCATAAACCCTTCCCTGGGGGCTTGAGCTCGGCATCCCTGCCTCGCACAGTCCTGCAGAGAGGGGTTTATGGCGTGTCCTGCAGAGAGGGGGTCAACACCCCGCCCCGCGCAGAAACAGCCGGAGTAAGGCCTCAGGACGCCTTATCGAGATAGTC
>JBCDHO010000329.1:0-3631 GCA_038749855.1 Pseudomonadota bacterium | reverse complement strand
GGCGCGCCAGGATGCCCGGGATTGGTTGGTTGTTCCGTCATGCCAAGGACCTATTGATCGGTTGTCACGTTGCTTCCGGACGCCACCGGCGTCACCTCGACGCCTTCGAGCAGGCTGCCCCAGTTCGTCCGGTCGCCCATGACTTCGAGCGTATCCGGATCGACCCAGGGCAGACCATCGCGGCCTTCCCAGCCACCGCCAAGGGCGGTGTAGAGACTGACGAGGGCCCGCACCGCGTCCCCCTGGTTGGTTACAAAGCGCTGTTGCTGATTGAACAGCGCCTGCTGAGCGTTGAGCACCCGCTCATAGTCGGAAAAACCTTCGGCATAGCGCAGGGTCGAAAGATCGTTCGAGCGCATGGCCGAGTCCACGGTTTGTTCGAGGATTTCCCGCTGCTTGCGTGTACCAATAAAAGACGCCATGGCGTCCTCTGCTTCCCGGGCGGCCTGTAGGACCGTTTCCCGATAGGCGATCAGCGACTGTTGAAGGCGGGCATCCTGCACACGAACGTTATTGCGGATGCGGCCATAATTGAGGAACGGCCAGACGAAGGAAGGCCCGATGCTCCAGGTGAGCGCATCAGAGTCGAAGAGGTCGCCAAAATCGCTGTCTCCGGCGCCAGCGGCAAGTCCGATGGAACCGGTGAGCGAGAAGCTTGGATAAAGGTCCGCCTCCGCGAGGCCCACCAGTGCATTCGCCGCCTGTGCTTGTAACTCGGCCTGCCGGACATCCGGCCGGCGGCGCAGCATGTCCGCCGGCAGGCCAATGGCAATGTCGTCCGGGATGGCCGGAATGCCGGCATTTTGGGCCAGTAGGGGTCGCAAGGCCCCGGGCGCTTCTCCGAGCAGGGTGCTCAGTGCGTTGCGGGCCTGCGCGAGGGCAATCTCAAGGCCAGGGATGGTCGCCTGCGTGCTGAGCAGCAGGGTCTTGGCCTGCTGCATGTCGAGTTCCGAGTCCGCCCCGTTTTCGAAGAGGACCTGGGCGATATCGAAGCTGCGCTGCTGGATCTTGACGTTTTCTTCCGCGATGCGCAGCTGTTCCTCGAGCGAGCGAACGGTCGCATAGGCACCGACCACGGCGCCGGTCAGCAGTACCCGGGCCTGGTCATAGGCGGCGATCGAGGCAAGAAAGGCCGCGTCGGCCGATTCGATGCCCCGGCGGAAACGGCCCCAGAAATCGATTTCCCAGGCCGCGGTGGCACCCAGCGAGTAACTCCAGTCGCCAGAGGTCAGGCCACTGTTGTCCGGCGGTGACAGGTAGGTGGCATCCCCTGCAGCGATCTGGACCTGGGGATAGACGCTGCCGGTGGCGATGCCCAGTTGGGCGCGCGCTTCGAGAACTCGAAGGGCAGCGATTTCCAGCGTATTGTTGCTGCGCACGGCGGTTTCGACCAGTTCGTCGAGGACCGGGTCGTCAAATACGCGCCACCAGGCCACCAGGTCGGCTGGGCGGGCGTCGAGGCCCTCGGCGGGTGGTTCAATCCAGGCCGGCGGGGTGGCGGGCTCCGGCGGTACGAAGTCTGGTCCTACGGTGCAGCCCGACAGCACGGCGCCGAAGCACAGGGCCAACAGGATGCGTCGGGCGCTTCTCCCTTGCGGTTCATTCATCGCGGGCGTTCAGATCCCTGCCGTGGCGCAAGCGCTTTCTGACCAGCTGGTTGTCCTGGAGCGCGTTGTTCATCACTGCCAGCACCAGGCCCGCCGTGAGGCCGAACATGAGTACACCGTTGGCCGCTTCCAGGGCGCCAAGCAGCCGCCACTCCTCGCTCATGACCAGGTCGCCGTAGCCCAGCGAGGTGAAGTTCACCACCGAGTGATAAAACGCTACGCCGAAGTTGGGGATGTTTGGATCGTTCAGCACTGTGAACAGCAGGGCCCAGGTGGTGAACTGCAGGATGTGCCCAGCAAACAGGAACATCATCATGACAGACAGCACCCAGGTCATGTGCCTCAGTGAGAAGGCGCGCGGGGCCTCATCAGCCGCACCCTCGAAGACCCGCAACACCCAGGACACGGCCCAGACCTGGATCCCGAGGTTGATGACGATCATGCCGCTGCCGATCAGCAGCGTGAGCAGAAATTCGCCGAAGTCGAAGCCGCCGCCCAGCATGGCTCACTCCTCGCTGGTGTCCGCTTGTTCCGTGGGTTCCTCGTCCATAGCGAGCCAGAGCAGCATGAGCTTGTAGCCGAGCGTTAATACCACGGCGCCAATGAACAGCCCCAGGATGCCACTGCTGAGCAGTCCGCCAATGGCGCCAAGCAGAATGACCAGGGTTGGTACGTCCACCCCCCGGCCGAGCAGCAGGGGCTTAAGAAAGGCATCCCCCAGGGCAACAGCGATGCTCCAGACGGCAAACACGGTGGCAACGACCGTACTCTCCACGGAAAACACGTAGAGAATGATGGGCAGCATGAGCAAAAGTACGGGTAGCTGTGCCACGGCGAAGATCAGTATCGCGAGGGCCCAGACCCCCGCGGCCGGCACCCCGACAAGGACCATGCCCAGGCCGCCGAGCAGCGCCTGAATGAAGGCGACACCCAGGACACCCATGGTCACAGACCGTACGGTGGCCGAGAGCAAGGTGAGTTGTTCCTCGGCCCGACTCGCATCGGTCAGGCGCGTGAACAGGCGCAGCAGGCCCGCTTTAACGGCCTGGTCATTGGCCAACAGCACCGTGGCGATAACCGTTGAGGCCAGGAACATGAGCACGGTGATGCCAATGCTTGCGGCCCGCGACAGCGCGTAGCTGGCGGCGGCTTCGAGCTGCGGTGAAAAGTCTTCGAGAAACTGCCCGAAGTCCTCTGCAGCCTCGGACCAGGCGGCGTACAGGGATTCACCGACGAGCGGCCACTCGGCAACGCGCTCGGCGGGTGGCGGCACCGTAAAGGTCCCGGCCTGGACGCATTCTGCAAAGCCCTTAGCAGTCAGGAAAATGCTCTCAGCGAACAGGTAGGCCGGTACCAGGACCAGGGCAGCCCCGATGAGGCCAAAGAGGAGGGTGGCTGGCTTTCCGCCCACGCGGTCGCGGAGGCGGCAAAAAGGGGTGTGCAGCGAGATAGCGATCACCGCGCCCCAGGCGATGAGCGCAATGAATGGCAAAAGTATCTGCAGACTCCAGGCCACGATGATGAACACCAGCAGCAAGCTGATGGCCACATCGAAGGAGATGCGCATGGCGATTCGCGTGTCGGTTTTTATGTCGTTCATGGGAACGGGTCTCTGCCTGAGCGAGGAACGGTCACAAGCATACCGTCCCCAAGGGCAGGGTGGGACCCGTTGTCCGGGTAAGTGCGGGGTTAGCGAGTGGGCGGGGCGACTTGTGACCGCCTTCAGCTGGGTCGGCGGGGTTCGAGCAGGTCCGCCAGGCTGCGCCCGTTTAGGGCCGCCAGGAAGGCGTCCACGGCCATCCGAAGCGCGTCGCTGAGTCGCTCATGGGGTTCGCGGAGCTCTTTGCCGATGTCTTCGGGCGTTTCGAGCAATTCCATGCCACCTTCAGCGTCGAGCAGTACATCCGCCAGGCGGACCTGGCTCGGCGGGAGTTGCAGTCGAACACCGCCGCCGGGTCCGCGCTGCGAAATCAGATAACCCTTGTTGCCCAAAAAGCTGACCACCTTCATCAGATGATTGCGGG
>JBCDHO010000328.1:0-3639 GCA_038749855.1 Pseudomonadota bacterium | reverse complement strand
CTTTGCGCTCGGCGAAGAGCACGAGCTGGTGATGATTCGCGCCATTGTCCGGGCCCGCGCCAGGGCCATTGCCCAGGAGGCCATTGGCCAGGCCGATGCGACGCTCGAGCATGCCAAGGTGCATGACTCGCGCTTCTATTTCGAGGGTGAATGGTACGAAGCGGCCATCTACGACCGGGCCGTATTGCACGCGGGCATGGTAGTGCCGGGACCGGCGATTATCGTGGAGATGGATTCCACCACGCTGGTGCTGCCGGGCTGTGAGGCCGAGGTCGATGCCATCGGCAACCTGCTCATCAACCCCACCGGGGGCGCACCCCAAGACGCTAAGGCGGAGGGCTGATTATGACCGCACGCATCAATGAAACGAACACCACTCCCTTCGAGCGCATCGAGGTGGACACGGTCACCGTGGACATCATCGAAAACGCGCTGCGCAACGCCCGGGAAGAAATGGACGCGGTGCTGTTCCGCACGGCCATGAGTCCGGGTATCCGCGAACAGGGCGACTGCTTTCCCATGATCGCCAACCGCGACGGCAAGATGGTGGTCGGCCAGTTCGGCTCCTTCATTCACGGGTTTATGGAGGCCTACGACGGCGAGCTGGAAGAAGGCGACATCATTCTGACCAACGACCCGTACATGTGTAACGCGGCGGTGAGCCACCTGCCGGACTGGATCGTGCTGGTGCCGATCTTTAAGGACGGCCGTCACATGGCCTGGTCCGCCATGTTCGGCCACATGTCAGACAACGGCGGCATGGTGCCCGGATCGATCCCGATCCAGGCGGAAACGATTTTCCAGGAAGGCATCCGTATCCCGCCAACCAAGCTCTACAAGAAGGGCGAGTTGCAGAGCGACGTGCTGGAGCTGATTCTCCACAACGTACGCACGCCTCAGTGGAACCGCTTTGACCTGAACGCACTGGTGGCCGCCTGCAATACGGCCGCCAAGCGCTGCAAGGAGATGGCGGAGCGCTTCGGCGATGACATCTTCTACTCGACCATGGAGATCATGCTCGAGCGCAACCACATGGCCATGGAGGCGATCATCAACATGATCGTGCCGGAAGCGCCGCGCGTGTTCGAGGACTATGTCTGCGACGACGGCGTAGGGCAGGGGCCCTACAAGATCCGTTGCAAGCTGTGGCGGGAAGGCTCGAAGGCCATCTTCGACTTCGAGGGCACGGACCCGCAGGCCCAGAGTTCCATCAACTTCTATCTCAACGAGGACATGTTCAAGATGTTCTTCGGGTCCTTCACGATCAACCTCGTGGATCCGCAGATCCTCTTTAACGATGGTTTCTATGACCTCGTGGAAGTTCGCATTCCGGAGGGGACCCTTCTCAAGCCGAACTATCCGGCGGCCCTGTCCGGACGCACGCACGCCCTGGGCCGAATTTTTGACGTCATGGGCGGCCTGCTGGGCCAGAGCGCACCGGAGGCCATGAACGCCGCCGGTTTCTCTGACTCGCCGCACCTGTTCTACGCCGGCTACGACGACAAGGGCGAGTGGTTCCAGCTGTTCCAGATCGGTTTCGGTGGTATTCCAGGACGCCCCGTGGGCGACGGGCCGGATGGACACTCGCTCTGGCCGGGCTTCACCAACGTGCCCAACGAGTTCATCGAGGCCTACTTCCCGCTGCGCATCGAGCAGTATGAAACCATTCCCGACTCGGGCGGGGCAGGCCTCCATCGCGGCGGTAACGGCCTGAGCGTGGCCTACCGTTTCCTCTGTGACGGCACGATTTCGGTGCACGACGAACGCTGGCTGACCTATCCCTGGGGCGTGCGCGGCGGAGCCCCGGGCATGCGTTCCACGAAGCGCCTCGTACGGACCGATGGCAGTTCCGAGTGGCTGCCGTCCAAGGCTGAAGGCATCAAGGTGAAGGCCGGTGACCTGCTGTACTTCAACACCTGGGGCGGTGGCGGCTGGGGCGATCCCTATGACCGTGACGCGGCCCTGGTGGCAGCGGACGTCGCGAAGGGCCTGGTCAGCGCCGAGGGCGCCAAACGCTACGGTGTGGTGCTGGATGATGCCGGCACCGTGGATGAGGCCGCGACGGAATCGCTGCGCGAGGAACTTCGCAAGCAGCGGGGAGACACGGCGCTCTTCAATTTCGGCGGGTCCATCGAGGAGATCAAGGTGCGCTGCAAGGCGGAGACCCACCTCGAGCCGCCCGAGCAGCCCACCTTCGCCCAGGCGGGCTAAGCACCTCGGTGCGTTGAGTGTCGCTTACTCGCGCTGACGGTTCAGTAAAGGGTGCTGACGGCACGGTAAATGCAGTCGCTAGGCTGAAACGGGCGCGATAACGGAGCAGACAACACCATGGCGGACCTCGAACGCGAAGCGCAGGGACTGGGCCGGCGTCCGGCCCTGGTGCTGGTCGATGTCATCAACGGGTTTACGGACCCGTCCTGTCCGCTCGGCTCTGCCGCCGACAGCGTGGTCAGCGCCTGCGAGACGTTGCTCCAGGCCTTCCGCGGAAAGCAGCTGCCCATCTTTTTCACCACCGTTGTGTACCACGACAACACCCAGGCGAGCGTGTTTCGGGCCCGGCTCCCGGCCCTCGACGTGCTCGCCCCGGACAGCCACTGGGTCCAGGTGGACCCGCGGGTGGCGCCGGAAGCCGATGAAATCATTGTGGAAAAACAATGGGCCAGCGGCTTTTTCAAGACCTCGCTTGACACGCACTTGACGGATGCGAGCGCAGACTCGCTCGTGATCACAGGCCTGACGACCAGCGGATGCGTCCGCGCAACAGCGGTCGATGGCCTGCAAAACAACTATCCAGTCGTGATCCCTCGGGAGGGGGTCGGAGACCGGAACGAGCTGGCACACGAGGCGAACCTGTTCGACCTCAACGCGAAGTACGCGGATGTGCTGTCGCTCGCGGACGTGCTCAAACACGTTCGCGAGCTTTGATGTTGTAGCGAGCAGAACCCTGGGGTTGAGGCGGCCTGACAAAAAGCTGTCCGTGACTAAGGCCCCGACAAAAACACAACGAGGAGCCACAATGAAGCGCACAGTCCTGACCGCGGCCATCGCCGCGAGCCTCGGCGGATTCGCCGTACCTGCCCAAAACGCTCAGGCCCAGTCCAACGACGCGGACGACATGGCCGTCGAAGAAGTCATCGTCACTGCCCGCCGCCGCGAGGAAAGCCTCCAGGACGTGCCGGGTACCGTGACCGCCCTGTCCCAAGAGACGCTCGAGTCCGCTGGCGTGCAGCGTGCCGAGGATTTTCTTCGTCTGACCCCGGGCGTGACCCTGGTTGACGCGGCGGAGGTCGGGGATACGCAGGTGAACATTCGCGGCATCAACGGCGCCCGCGATGCTGAGAACAGCTTTGCATTCATTCTGGACGGCGTGCTCTATACCAACCCGGCCGCCTTCAACCGGGAATACACGGACCTGCAGCAGATCGAAGTGTTCAAGGGCCCGCAGGGCGCCATCTACGGCCGTAACGCTGCAGCGGGCGCCATCATCGTGACGACCACCAAGCCGACGCAGGAAAAAGACGCGAATGTGTTCCTGAGCTACGCGGAAGACGACACCTGGCTGGCCAAAGGCTCCTTTGGCGGTGGCATTAACGACACCATGGCCTTCCGTATTTCCGGTGACGTGCGCGAGTCCGACGG
>JBCDHO010000327.1:0-3644 GCA_038749855.1 Pseudomonadota bacterium | reverse complement strand
GGGAGCTTCTCGAAGTACTCGCGCCACTGGTCCGGCACGCTGGCCGGGTCGTCGAGGTAGTTCTCGTACAGTGCCTCGATATAGGCGACGTTGTTCCCAGCCAGGTGCGACGAACGCAGCATGCGCTGCATGAAATTCTCGAGGCTTGGCTCAGCCATTCAATTGACTCCCGCAGGAAAATCCATGACCAGCGCGGGCTCGTGCTCGACAGAATAGCGCCCGACTGCGGGACCGGATGGCCAACCGATGGGCTGCCTACCCCGCAACGGACCGCTCTTCAGCACGGGTGCTTCGACCCTGCGTTGATCCCGTTTTAACGGTTCGCAAGCTTTTCACATCCGTGCCGTTCGTCCAAGCGTTTACAGCACATACCGACCGGCGTTCGTCACAGAACGCCGCATTCGTCACTGAGCCCTTAGGGTTGTAACCGCGTGCGGGGGCCTGATGCCAGAAACCCGGCGACGATCAAGTCCCCTGCTGCAGTAGCATCTGGCGGATTTTGCCGATCGCGCGGGTCGGATTCAGACCTTTCGGACAAACGCTAACGCAGTTCATGATGCCCCGGCAGCGGAACACGCTGAAGGGGTCATCCAGCTTGGCCAGGCGCTCCGCGGTGGCCGTATCCCGGCTGTCGGCCAGGAACCGGTAGGCCTGCAGCAGGCCCGCCGGACCAATGAACTTGTCCGGGTTCCACCAGAAAGACGGGCAGGACGTGGAGCAGCAGGCGCACAGGATGCACTCGTAGAGGCCATCCAGCTCGGCCCGGTCTTCCGGCGATTGCAGCCGCTCCTGCGCCGGCGCCGGCGTATCGTTCTGCAGATAAGGGTCGATCTTCTCGTACTGCTTGTAGAACTGGGTCATGTCGACCACCAGGTCGCGAATGACCGGCAGGCCCGGCAGGGGCCGCAGCACCAGCTTGCCCTTCTTGGCGACCTCGGAGACCGGCGTGATGCAGGCCAGGCCGTTGCGGCCGTTCATGTTGATGCCGTCACTGCCGCACACGCCTTCGCGGCAGGACCGCCGATAGGCAAGCGAAGGGTCTTCCGTTTTGAGCAGCTCGAGTACATCGAGAACCATGAGATCCCTGCCCTCGGGCAGATCCACGTTCATGTTGAGCATCTTCGGCGCCGCGTCGGCATCCGGGTTGTAGCGATACACGCTGACTTGCATAGCAGGGTGTCCTAGTACTTCCGTTCCATGGGTTGAAAGGTCTCGACCGTAGCCGGCTCGAAGTTCACATCACGCTTGCCGACACGCTTGTCTGTCGGGAAATACATGCTGTGACACAGCCAGTTTTCGTCGTCGCGCGTCTGGTAGTCATCACGGGCGTGGGCGCCGCGGCTCTCCTTGCGCACCTCCGCGGCAACCGCGGTCGCTTCGGCGACCTCGAGCAGATTGTCGAGTTCCAGTGCTTCCAGTCGGGCGGTGTTGAACGCCGCTGACTTGTCTGCCAGATGCGCATTGCCGATCCGCTCGCGCAGCTCTGCGAGCTTGGCGACGCCGGTCACCATGTGCTCTTCCGTGCGGAACACGCCGAAGCTGTTCTGCATGGTGGTCTGGAGCTCTTTCTTGAGCGCCGCGACTGACTCACCGCCGGTCGATTCATTCCAGCGTGCCAGGCGCGCCAAGGCACCCTCGATGTCTGAGTCCGACGCGTCGCGCAGCTCAACGCCCTGACGCATGACCTCTTCGATGTGCAGTCCGGCAGCCCGGCCGAACACCACCAGATCCAGCAGCGAATTGCCACCCAGCCGGTTGGCGCCGTGCACGGAGACGCAGGCGGCCTCGCCCGCCGCGTAGAAGCCCTCGATCATGCTGTCCTGACCGGAATCGTTCATGGTCAAGGCCTGACCGGTCACCCCGGTGGGGATACCGCCCATCATGTAGTGGCAGGTCGGAACAACCGGGATGGGCACTTTCACCGGATCGACATGGGCGAAGGTCCGGGACAGCTCGAGAATGCCTGGCAGCCGGCTGTTCAGGACCTCTTCACCCAGGTGGTCCAGCTTCAGTTTGACGTGGTCGCCTTCTGGACCGCAGCCACGGCCCTCCAGGATCTCGATGACCATGGAACGTGCCACGACGTCGCGCCCGGCCAGATCCTTGGCGGTCGGCGCGTAGCGCTCCATGAAGCGCTCGCCATCCTTATTGATCAGGTAGCCGCCCTCGCCGCGGCAACCCTCGGTCACCAGCGTGCCAGCACCGTGGATGCCCGTCGGGTGGAATTGCCACATCTCCATGTCCTGCACCGGGAAGCCCGCGCGCAGCGACATGCCGATCCCATCCCCCGTGTTCATGAGCGCATTGGTGGTGCTCGCATAGATGCGTCCGGCACCGCCGGTCGCGAAGACCGTCGCTTTGGAGGCGATGTAGCAGACCTCGCCGGTCTCGATCTCGATCGCCACCACGCCCACCACCGCCCCGTCCTGGTTCTTCACCAGATCGACGGCGAACCACTCGTTCAGGAAGGTCGTGTTCGCACGCACGTTGGCTTGATACAGCGTGTGCAGCAGCGCATGGCCGGTCCGGTCAGCGGCCGCACAGGTGCGGGCTGCCTGGCCGCCCTTGCCGAAGTCTTTGCTCTGCCCGCCGAAAGGCCGCTGGTAGATGCGACCGTTTTCGGTGCGCGAGAACGGTAGCCCCATATGTTCCAGCTCGAAGACCGCCTGCGGCCCCTCGCTGCACATGTACTCGATCGCGTCCTGGTCCCCGATGTAGTCGGAGCCCTTGACCGTGTCGTACATGTGCCAGCGCCAATCGTCGTTGGGGTCGTCGCTCGCGATCGCACAGGTGATGCCGCCCTGGGCTGACACGGTGTGCGAGCGGGTCGGGAAGACCTTGCTGATCACGGCGGTCTTGAGTCCGCTCTGGGCGAGCTGCAGCGATGCGCGCATACCCGCGCCGCCGCCTCCGACGATCACCCCGTCGAACTCCATTTTCCTGATTCTTGGCATTGATGAGTGCGTCCCTGTCGAAAACTTGTCTCGGCGCTTAGCGCCAGATCACCTGCAGCGCCCAGGCGATGTAGATGAAGATCACCAGCAGGCACACGGCCTGGTACAGCAGCCGCAGGGTGGTCGCGCTGCCACCCACGTGCGCCTCGCGCAGATAATCGGTGCCGATCGTCCACATGCCGATCCAGGCGTGCGCCGCCAGCGCGAGCACCGCCAGGGTGCTGAATAGCTTCATCGGCATGCTCGTAAAAAAATCTACCAGCACCTCGTAGGTCACCACCGGGGTGACCAAGAAGAATCCGAGTACCCACAGCGTATACAGCGCCAGGATCGCGGCGCTAACCCGCTGAACGACGAAATCGGACAAGCCTGATCTGGTCAGGCTCGTAACGTTGGTTACCACAGCCACACCCCCAGACCCAGCACGATGACCCCAGTCACGGCGAACACCGCTACAGACTCGTATTTAGCCGCCGCCACGGTATCCCCGATGTGAAAGTCGAGCAGCATGTGCTTGACCCCCGCCACCAGGTGATAAGTAAGCGCCGCCAGCAACAGCAGCAGGCCGAGTTTGCTCAAAGGTGCCGCGAGCAGTGTCTGAGCCTCGGCGAAGCCCGCCGGCGAACTCAGGGCGAGATCGAGCACGTAGAGCAGCGCCAGCAGGGAAAAGAACAGGAAAGCGCCGGAGAT
>JBCDHO010000326.1:0-3651 GCA_038749855.1 Pseudomonadota bacterium | reverse complement strand
TGCTGCTCGTCCCCACCTTGAGAATGAACAGGGTGGGCCCGACGGCCAGCACGAAAAACAGCAGCGTGAGCGCCAGCCACAGGTTGAAGTCCGCCAGCTTCTTGAAGCCCTTTTCCAGGCCCAGGAAGGCGCTGGTGCCGAAGATGGCGATGCAGAACACCACCACCGCGACCTCGAGCACAAAATCGTGCGATAGGCCGGTGATCTCGGCGACGCTGGCGGCGATCATAGGCGTCGAAAGGCCCAGCGAGGTGCCCGTGCCGCCGATGAGATTGATCATGTACAGGAAGTCGATGAACCGTCCACGCCGGCTGTTCACGCCCCCGGGCAAAAACGGGAGGCAACCGGTGCTCAGGCGCAGGTAAGGCACCTTGCGCACGTAGAACGGGTAGGCGATGGCAAGGGCCGGCAGGCAGTAGAACGCCCAGGCCAGGATGCCCCAGTGGAACAGGCCATAGCTCGATGCCCATTCCACCGCTTCCGGGCTGCGGGATTCTGCGCCGAACGGCGGCGCATCAATGTAGTAACCCCATTCGATGACCGCCCAGTACAGCAGGCCGGCGCCGATACCGGCGCAGAACAGCATGGCGATCCAGGTCAGGGTTGAGAATTCCGGGCGGCTCTCCGGCGGCCCCAGCCGAATCGTGCCATAGCGGCTTAGCCCCAGCCAGACCAGGAAGACGAGTACGGCCACGCCGTACCAGATATAGATCACGCCGAACTGTTCGGTCAGCACCTTATAGGCGCTTTGGATCAGCGCCGCCGACGCTTCAGGCGCGAGCAGCAGGGGGATACAGAAAGCCGCAATCACCGTCGCTGTGGCACTGAAGGTCCACCAGTCAATGGGGCGTTGCGGCGTTGCCGGGCTGTCGGTCGCGGTGTCCTGGCCGTCGCTGGCGGTGTCCTGGGTCATGGTTGATTCCGGGTCATGGCCTCGGGGTTCTTTTGTCCTTCTACGCCCAGCGTGGCACACAGGGCCCGTTCGGGGTGGGGCAGGGTACCCAGCGGCTGGTCGAGCTGCAGCACTGGATCCTCAAGCGCCGTGAAACGCGGCCAGGCCAGGGGCGTCTGAGTCTGCGCGCCGTCGCCGGCCGAATTCGGATCGCCCGTGCGGGCGAAGCGGGTCCAGTATGTCACGATCTCCCGGGTCAGGGCCCGGTCGGTTGTGTCCGTTGGCAACCAGTCGTCGTGCGTATCGAACACGTAGGGCAGCTCTGCACCGTGGTAGGCGCCCATCTGTCCGGCAAGCTCGCCCGGGCGAACGCGTGTAAACCAGTACACCCAGCTGCGCCCGCCGCTGCGTTCGACGGCCTCGGCCAGGTGCAGGGAGGGACACACCATGTTCCAGGCCGTTACGGCCCGGTCCAGGGCCCTGAGGCGGTCCGGTTCTTCGGCGAGCAGCCGCTCCGTTGCCGTGCGGGCTGCCGGTGGCAAGCCCTGCTCGGTCCATTCGTCGAGGGTGGCATCGGCCTGCAGGTACATCTTCCACTCATCGCGGTTGCTGCCGATGAGCAGATCAATCGTGCTGAAACGCCCCTGGTTGACCGCTTTGATTGGCGGTTTAAGCAGGCTGTGCCCGTCGATGGCCGGCTCGTAGCCGGACTCGCCGTGAATGGCTTGCGCTGCCTTAAAGACGGCCGAAGCGGGCGCAGCCCGCAGCGCCTGAAGTCCAGCGCCAGCGCCCACCACCTCTGCCTCCAGCGCCAGGCCGAGCGTATCGAGGTCTGCTTTGCGGGGCGTTTCCTGTAGCGCCCAGCCGGCGCTCTGCACGGCGGCTCGCTGGAACAGGCCCTGGGCCAGCGGGGAGGCGATCAATGCAATGATGTTATTGCCGCCGGCAGATTCACCCACCACCGTCACCCGGTCCGGATCGGCGCCAATGGCAGCCGCGTTCGCCTGGAGCCAGCGAAGGGCTACCACCTGGTCCAGGAGGCCGAAGTTCGACACCTCCTGCTCCGGGTGGGCGAAGAAGCCAAAGATGCCCAGGCGATAGGTAATCGTGATGACAACGAAACCCTCCCTGGCCAGCTGGTGGCCCAGGTAGTTGGGTTCCCAGGACCAGCCGCCCGTGTTGCCGCCACCGTGGATGTAAACGATGACTGGCAATGGCTCTGCCGGACGCTCGCTGGGGCGCCAGAGGTTCAGGTAGAGGCAATCCTCGGACTCGGCAGGGTTCTCAACGCGCGTTGCATCACCGCCGAAGCCGGAGACCACGCCCCGGTACCAGTCGCTCATGTAGGTGCCCTGGACGCAGACCGGCTTGAACGCGGTGGCGTCCCGGTCGCCGGACCGTTCAGGCGCTGGGGCAGGTGGGCGCCAGCGACGGTCGCCCACGGGGGGTGCTGCGAAGGGAATGCCACGGAAGGCCTCGACCGCGCCGCTCTCGATCAATTCACCCCGGTAGCGGGCGTCGCCGAGCGTGAGCGTGGCACCCCCGGTGTTAGGAGCCGTACTGGCGTCAGAAGCACTCTGGGTGTCATGAACCTCACTACCCGATGCGGTCACAGCGCCCGGCAATAAGCCATTTCCGGCCAGCAGCACGAGGCCGGTCAGAAGCAGGCTGCGAGCGCTGACCGGGCCTCGCTGGCGTGGGTTACGCACCCGCTCAGTCGAGGGTCAGTACCACGCAGCCGCCGAAGCCGCCGTTTTCAATAAGTTCGTGAGACCGGGCGATTTCGGCAAGCGGAACGGTGTGGGCAATCCGATGCTCCAGCGAGCCCTTGCGCAGGGCTTCCTGGGTTGCGGCCACGGCCTCGGCCTTGGCTTCCTCCGGCATGGCGTAGACGATGACCATGCGAATGGTCAGGTCCATGAACATCATGTCCTTGAAGGGCAGGGAGGGTTCCGGTACCACCGTGGACGAGTAGGTGGCGATGCTGCCGCCGATGCGGATGCACTTGAGCACCTCGGGCAGGTTGGCGCCGAACTCCACATCGACCACCCGGTCGACCAGTTCGCCGGCCGTCAGGTCTGCAACCTTGTCGCCCCAGCCCGGCTCCCGGTGGTTGACCACCTCGCGTGCGCCCATGGCCAGGCAGCGCGCCTCGTCCTCAGGATTGCTCGCGGTGGCGATCACCCAGGCGCCGCCCTGGGCCGCCCACTGGATGGCGTAGTCGCCCACGCGGCCGGCACCGCCGGTAACGAGCACGGTCTGCCCGCTCACCGGCCCGTCGGCGAAGACGCAGCGGTGCGCGGTCATGATGGGAATGCCGATGACCGCGCCGACCTCAAAGGAGGCTTCGTCGGGCAGGACTGGCGCATAGCGGCTGTCGAGCGCGACGTACTCAGCCGCTGTGCCGAAGCGACGGCCGTACTGGGCCTGGAATAGGAAGACGCGCTCACCCACCCGGGCAGGGTCCACGCCCTCGCCGACGGCTTCGATCACACCCGCCCCGTCGCTATGGGGGATTACCAGTCCGCCGTCCAGCAGATTGGGAAAGGCGCCGGCGCGCTTCTTCACGTCCGATGGATTGACCCCACTGGTTGCCAGGCGCACGAGCACCTCGCCAGGGCCGGCTTCCGGGGTGGGCTGTTCACCCACTTGCAGGGTTTCCGCTGCGGCGCCAAAGGCGTCGAACCAGGCTGCTTTCACTGTGTTTCCTCGCTGGATAGCTGAAAAAGACCTTCCGTGTGACCATCAATGGCGATGGC
>JBCDHO010000325.1:0-3652 GCA_038749855.1 Pseudomonadota bacterium | reverse complement strand
GCAGGCCAGCTGTCCGGGTTGCGCGTCCATTCCTCGAGCAGGCCGAGCGCTGCCGCATGGTGCACCGCCCAGTTCTGATCGGCGAGGGGACGACGGGTTCGGTTGACCAGCCATGACTGCAGCACCGTGAGCGCTGCGCGGGCCTGCGCCTGTACCTGGCCATCGGCCGCTGCATGGGCCGCGAGTGACATCAGTCGACCCTGGACCCTCCGCTGGGTCTGGCGTTGAAGCGCACCCTCCATTCCGCCGCCGTAACGACCGAACCAGCTGTCTTCGAGCAGCGCGTCGAGAACGCCGTTGAAGTCGGGCAGATCCGGGTCCCGTGATGCCTGGGCGTTGAGGCGCGCTGCCCGATCCGGGTGCAGGAGCACGTCCAGCACCATCGTCGTCAGGCTGTCTGCCGGTGCCAGCGGATCGAACAGGGTCCCCGTGTGCCGGTCCCAGCGCTCACGATCATCGTAGTGACCCGGGGGCCGGGGCGGCAGGGAGGCAAGCAGCGGGTCGGGCAGCGCCAGCGAATCGCTGGCGAGCAGTCCGAGGAGCGCTTCCAGTGCAGCCTGCTGTCGCTCGCGCGTGACGGGCGCCGTCGGCGGCAGGCCGTCACCGCGCAGTGCATAGCTGTAGCGGGCACCACCCAGCAGCTTGCCCACGGCCTGGAGCTGGAAGCGATGCAGCAGGTAAATGGGAACCAGCGCTTCTTCCAGGGTTGCCAATGGCTGACCCGGTCGCACCACGCGCTCATCAAAACGCTCGAGGGCGTGGGCACGCAGGCCGAGCAGACGGTCAAGTTCCACCAGCGCATCGGCGCCGTTGTCCCAGAGGTTGCCATCCGGGTGGGCGCCGCCTGCGCTGCGGGCATCAGCATCGGTCACGTACAGAAACCCGTCCGCGAAGGTCTGCTCAAGAATGGCCGTCCGCGCGGCGGAACGGTCCGTGCCCGCGGGAAAGTCCCGGTAGGCATAGTCGACCGTGCGCGCGTCCCAGCCGCCGATACCGACGCCGTAGGCTTCCGAGAAATCGAGGCCGCCGCTCCCGCCGAAACGAACCAGGGGAAAGGGGTAGTCCATGACGGAAGCCCGGTCGTTCGCGCTCGCAGCAAAGTTGTGGGCGATGCCCAGCGTGTGCCCAACCTCGTGGGCAGACAGCTGTCGGATGCGCGCCAGGGACATGTTCAGCATTGTGTCCGGCACAGTGTCATCCGCATACGGCGCCAGCAGTCCCTCGGCGATCATGTAGTCCTGGCGGACGCGGAGGGAACCCAGGGTCACATTACCCTTGATGATTTCGCCGGTGCGCGGGTCAATCACGGAAGAGCCGTAGGACCAGCCTCGGGTTGAGCGATGCACCCACTGGATCACGTTGTAGCGAACGTCCATGGGATCAGCATCCGGCGGCAACATGCGCACCTCATAGGCGTCCTCAAAGCCCGCCGCCTCGAAGGCCTGGTTCCACCACCGTGCGCCGTCGAGCAGCGCCGAACGGACCGGTTCCGGCGCGCCCGGGTCCAGGTAGAAGATGATGGGTTCGACGGCCGGCGACCGCTCTGCCGCCGGGTCCGTGCGCTCCAGCCGGTGGCGAGCGGCGTAGCGAATGCGCAAGGGTGTACCAATCTCGCTCGCGTAGTCGAGGAATTCGGTGCCCACGAACATCCCCCCGCGGGGGTCATAGGGCAAGGGCTCGTAGCCATCGTCCGGCAGGCGGATAAAAGAATGGTGCATGTGAACGGTGATGGCCGTCGTGTCCGGCACCACCGTCGGCAGGATGTTTGAGGCAGCCTGACCGTTGCCGTCGAACTGGCGCTGCCCCGTGAAGGTGACCAGCGCCTCGATCTCCGTGTTGTCCGGAAAACTCTTCGTGCGCGGCAGGTAAATGAACGAGCGGCTTTCCTCGGTCGAGTAGCTGCCCTCCCGGGAGCGGCTCAACCAGGTCCCCATCCCATGCGCGTCGCGCAGGAAGAAAGCGGTCGCATCCACCAACACGGCATCGCCCTGGCTGACCTCCGCTTCAAAGCCCCAGATCACCGAGCGCGCGAAGGAGGCCTCGACCGCCGCCCGCTCCGCCGGGTCATCGGATCGGGCCCGGTAATCCGGGTTATGCTGAAGGAGCAGCACCTTGGGCCCGGAGCGGACAAAGCTCACCAGCCGGGTCGGCCCGAGCTGACCCCGGTCGAGACCGATGTCGTTGGAACCCACACCACGGGCCAGGTAGCTCTGGTAGAGAAAAGGCTCGTCGAAACGATCGATGCGCAGCCACAGCCTGCCCTCGTCCTCGTCCCAGTAAAGGTTCATGAAACCCTCCAGCGCCACGGTGTCTTCGACCCACTCGTTGATGTCGTCACTCTGGGCGGTTGCAGAAACCGAGGCGGTCAGGAGCAGAAAGAGCAGGAACAGGGGTCGCGCGGTCGGTGTCATGGGCGGAGCTTCCGGGGCCTGGAAAGCGGTCGAGTTTAGCCCAAGGTTTGCAAGCGTCCGTCGCCTGCGGCCGGAAACGCAGGCCCGGGGCTCGGAATAAGCGACCTCCTGCTCCGCCGATCAGAGTGTCTACGCGCGACAAGCCGTGCGTTCTGGCACGTCGGAAAGGGCGCCACTTCCGCTATAGTGTGCGGTCACTTTTGCACCAGCCGACGCACTTATCCCATGAAATCCAAGACTTTGACCGCCGGCCTGACGCTGGCACTGACCCTGGCCAGCACGCACGGCCACACGGAATCCGCCATGACCGCCAAGGAACCCCGCGCCGAAAAGCGGCCTCACGAGATGACCCTGCACGGGATCACACGCGTCGACGAATACCACTGGTTGCGCGACGATGACCGCAACGATCCGGAAATGCTCGCCTACCTGGAGCAGGAAAACGCCTGGTTCAAGCAGGAAATTGCCCATACGGAGAAGCTCCAGGAAACCCTGTACGAGGAAATGACCGGTCGCCTGGACCCGGACGAGTCCTCTGTGCCCTACGAACAGGACGGCTACTGGTACTACTCGCGCTATGAACCGGACAAGGAATACGCCATCTACGCCCGCAAGAAGGGCAGCCTGGACGCCGAGGAAGAAATCATCATCGATGGCAACCAGCGCGCCGAGGGCGAGGATTTCTACCGCCTCGGCAACCTTGAGGTCAGCGACGACCATCGCTACGTGGCCATTGCCGAGGACACGCTGAGCCGGCGGATCTTTACAATCCGCATCCTCGATACGCAGACCGGCGAGTTCCTGGATACGGAAATCGGCAATGCCAGCGCTTCCCTGGCCTGGTCCGCGGACGGCAACTACCTGTTCTACCTCGACAAGCACCCGGACACGCTGCTGGCCTACCGGCTCATGCGCCACGAGCGCGGCACGGACCCCAGCGAGGACGTACTCGTCTACGAAGAGACCGACAACACCTTCTACAACGGTGTCGGTCGCAGCCGCTCCGGTGACTACCTGATGCTCTACCATGGCAGCACCGACACGACGGAAGTGCAACTGTTGCGCGCGGACGATCCGACCGGCAGCTTTAAGCCCTTCCTGCCGCGGGAAACCGGCCATGAGTACGATCTGGACCACGCCAACGGCCGCTTCTTCATCCGTACCAACTGGGACGCGGAGAACTTCCGCGTCATGCAGACCACGCAGGCCCACACGACGGACAAGTCCAGCTGGGAAGAAAT
>JBCDHO010000324.1:0-3658 GCA_038749855.1 Pseudomonadota bacterium | reverse complement strand
TCGAGATCCAGCAGGTGAATGCGGGAGTCCGTGATGCTGGTGTACTGCTGCACCAGGAGCTGACGGTTGTCCCGGCTGAAGGAAACGGGGCGCCAGAGGGCCCCGTCCGGGGCCTCAAAGATGAGCCGCGCCGCATCCGGCTGGTCGATATCGAGTAGCCAGATGTCGTTGCTGGCACCGTTGCGCTGGGTTGAGCGAAAGGCCAGGCGCTGGTCTTCACGGTCCCAGACCATGCGGTTGTTGATGGCGCCGGGTGTGTCCGTGAGTTGACGGATGTCGCCCGTGCCTGGATTCAGGAGAAAGAGCTGCTCATCGGCGCGTCCCCCCTCGCTGAGGGCGTACGCGAGCAGTTCGCCCTGGTGCTGTCGCTGCACTTCGCGGACCGGCTCATCGAGGCGGGTCACCCGCTCGGGCGTTGCACCGCGCGCCGCTACGCGCTGCACTTGCGCAACACCCCGGTAGCGCCCTCGCACATACATGCCCACGCCGTCAGCGGCCCATTCGAGCAGTTGCGTGGAGGAAAGCTGTTGGAAACGGTCGAGGCGACCCGGCAGCGAAGCGGGGATGGGCGGTACGTTTTCCAGGACCATCTGGCCGTCATTGACGGTGCGCCGGTCGATGTTTGCCGCGGCCATTGGCGCAGCCGCAAGCAGGGCGACCGCCAGCAGCATGGCAGTGCCCCAGGATTGCCCGATTGTGTGCCCGATGCGGCGTGATTCTCCCCGGGGCAAAGGGCTATACTCACGCGCTGGAGCGTCGGTCCATGAACCCATTACACATCATCATACTCGCCGCGGGTGAAGGCACCCGCATGCGTTCGCGCGTACCCAAGGTGCTGCATCCCGTCGGGGGGCGGCCCATGCTGGCGCACGTGCTCGCCGTGGCGAAGTCCCTGGCGCCTGACGCCGTACACGTGGTGGTGAACCCGGAACGTCCGGAGGTGCCGGCGGCGTTTCCTGAACAAGACATTCACTGGGTGCCCCAGGCCGAGCGCCTCGGCACGGGTCACGCGGTCATGCAGGCCATGCCGGCCATTCCCGACGGCGCCGACGTGCTGGTGCTGTACGGCGATACACCCCTGCTCGATGCCGAAACGCTTGAGGCCCTCAGGGCTGCGCATCAGTCGGCACTGACCCTGCTCACCCTCGTGCCACCGAACCCGACCGGGTATGGCCGCGTCATCCGTGACGGGGAGGGCGTCATTGAGGCCATCGTCGAGGAGCAAGATGCCAGCGAGGCGGAGCGTGCCATCGGGGAGGTCAACAGCGGCGTCATTCTCGCTGCTGCAGACCGCCTCCGCGGCTGGTTGAATCAACTCGGCGCTGACAACAGCCAGGGTGAGTACTACCTCACCGATGTGTTCGCCGCGGCCCATGGCGCCGGTGTGGCCATCGGCAGCCTGGAGGCGTCGGACGCCAGCCTGCTCGAGGGCGCGAACGATCGCATCCAGCTCGCCGCCCTGGAGCGGCGCCATCGCGAACTGGCGGCAGAGCGGCTCATGCGCGACGGCGCCACGGTCATGGACCCGGCCCGCCTCGACGTCCGTGGCGCTGTCACGAGCGGTGAGGACGTGGTGCTGGACGTGAACGTCGTGCTTGAAGGCACGGTGCATCTGGGCGACGGCGTACAGATCGGCCCGGGCTGCGTGCTCAAGGACTGTGACCTGGCGCCGGGCACACGAGTGCACGCCCACAGCGCGATGGAAGGCGTTGTTACGCACGGGGCCTGCGACATCGGCCCCTTTGCCCGGGTGCGTCCGGGCACAGTGCTGTCGGCGGGCACGCGCATCGGGAATTTTGTGGAAACCAAGAACGCCGTGCTGGGGGAAGGCAGCAAGGCGAGCCACCTGAGTTACCTGGGTGACAGCCAGATTGGTGCCGGCGTGAACATCGGTGCGGGAACCATCACCTGCAACTTCGACGGCGCGAACAAGTACCGGACCGTCATCGAAGACGGCGCCTTCATCGGCTCCGATTCCCAGCTGGTGGCGCCGGTTACCGTGGGCGCCGGTGCGACCATCGGTGCCGGCTCGACGATCAGCAAGGACGCGCCGGCTGGTGAGCTGACCGTCAGCCGATCACGCCAGACCACGATTCGGGGCTGGAAACGTCCCGTGAAAAAGGAAGGCTGATCATGTGCGGTATCGTCGCAGCGGCCTCGCATCGCCCGGTAGGCGACCTGCTCATTGCCGGGCTCAGGACCCTCGAATACCGCGGCTACGATTCCGCGGGCATCGCGCTGCAGACCGAGTCTGGCCTCGAGCGGCAGCGCATCCAGGGCAAGGTCAAGGCCCTGGAGGACCTGCTGGCGCGGCACCCGATCGAGGGCGTCAGCGGCATCGCCCACACGCGCTGGGCCACGCACGGTGTGCCCAGCGACCGCAACGCACATCCCATGACCAGCGATGCCCTGGGACTGAACGGCAGCAACGGTGCGTCGACGCTCGCCGGCCACCAGGTCGCCCTGGTACACAACGGCATTATTGAGAACCACGATGAGCTGCGGGACGAGCTTTCCGCTGCCGGTCACATGTTTACCTCGGAAACGGACAGCGAGGTCATGGTCCACCTCGTGGCCCAGCTCATGTCCGAAGGCAATGACCTGTTTGATGCCGTGCGTCTTGCTGTGAAGCGCCTGCATGGCGCTTTCGCCATCGCGGTGGTGAGTGCCGCTGAGCCCGGTGTGGTCGTGGGCGCCCGCCTCGGCAGCCCCATGGTGGTTGGTCTGGGCGAGGGCGAGCACTTTCTGGCCTCGGACGTTTATCCCTTGCTGCCTGTCACCAAGCGCTTCCACTACCTGGAAGAGGGCGATGTGATCCGCATCGATCGCGAGTCCCTGCGCATCGTCGACGCGGACGATCAGAAGGTCGAGCGTCCGCTGAAAATCGCCGACATGGACGCGGACCTCGTTCAGCGGGGCGAGTACCCGCACTACATGCTCAAGGAAATTTACGAGCAGCCCCAGGCCGTCGCGGAGACCCTCGAGGGCCGCATCGGGCCGCACCGCGTGCTTCCGAATATCTTCGGCGTCGGCGCGGACGAAATGCTGCAGCGGGTCAAACAGGTGCACATTGTCGCCTGCGGCACTTCGTTCCACGCAGGCCTAGTTGCCCGCTACCAGCTCGAGTGGCTGGCGGGCGTTCCGTGCACGGTCGAGGTCGCCAGCGAATACCGCTACCGCAGCCCCGTGGTGCCACCGGACACGCTCTTCGTGACCATTTCCCAGTCCGGCGAAACAGCGGATACGCTGGCTGCGCTGCGCCATGCGAAGGCGTCGGGCTACCTGTCCACGCTGGCCATCTGCAACGTCCCCGAGAGCTCTATCGTTCGCGAAGCTGACCTGGTGCTCATGACCCGGGCCGGTCCGGAGATCGGCGTGGCCTCAACGAAGGCGTTTACCACCCAGCTGGTGGCCCTGCAGCTGCTGGTGCTCGAACTGGGCCGCCTGCACGGCCAGGACGAGGGCGCCTACGCTGAAGCGGTGGGGCAGCTGCACCATTTGCCCGACTTGCTGAACCAGGCGCTGGATCTGGACGAGGAATTCGCGGAGCTGGCGCAGCTGTTTGTCGACAAGCACCACGCCCTGTTCCTGGGCCGCGGCAGTCACTTTCCCATCGCCATGGAAGGGGCGCTCAAGCTCAAGGAGATCTCCTATATCC
>JBCDHO010000323.1:0-3670 GCA_038749855.1 Pseudomonadota bacterium | reverse complement strand
GCTGATCGTGGGCTGGAGTGACTCGCTGATGCCGTAGCACACCTCCATGCCCAGCATCACCAGGTAGCCGATGATCGTGTAAGCGGCGACGCCGGCAACCCCGAGGCGCGTGATCATGACCCAGTTGAATAACCAGACGATCAGGGCAATGGAAAGCTCATTGGTGAATTCCGAGAAACCGTTCCAGGCCGCTCGAAAAATCACGCCCCAGTTGCCGCGCACGGGAACAAAACGCAGCGAGCAACGCGGACTGAACAAATGCGTGGAAAGGATCAGGAAGATGAATACGTCCGCCAGCGCCGAAGCCCAGGCCGCACCGACGATACCCCAGCCCAGCAACACGATGAAGACGAAGTTCAGGCCGATGTTGACCACCGAAAAGCCCACCAGGCCAACGGCGGCCAAAACGGGGCGACCGTCGACGCGCACGAAGTAGTAGAGCGTCAGCCCCGCGATCAGCACGGGCGCGAACCACAGGATGATGCGCATGTATTCGGTCACCATCCCGCGGATTTCATCGTTTGCGCCGAGCAGGCTGACCAAGCCATCGATGAACAGCAGGCACAAGCCACTGATCAGCGCACCGAGGCCTGTTGTCACAACCATCGTGCGCGTAAAGATGTCGGACGCACCGGCCCGATCATCCTCACCAAGGAATTTTCCACAGACCACCGAGCCGCCAACGGCCAGCATGAACACGATCGCAGAAAACACTGCCCACATGGGGAGTGCGATGTTCACGGCGGCCAGGGCCTGCGCACCGACGAAGTTACCGATAAACACACCATCGATCACACCGGCGGTGGTGGCGGCAAGCATGCCCAGCACGGACGGTATGGCGTAATGGAAAAACACCGGGATCACCGGGCCGGTGAGGGGATCGAAACGCTGCGGGGTGGACTCGGACACAGTGCCGCGCAGTATAGTGCTGCTGGCGCCGTGTGGCCCCGAGTATTTCCGAGGCAACGGCCCGGCAACCGGGCTGCCTCGCGCGGTTGGCTCAAGAAGGTTTGCTCAGGACGGTTTGCTCAGTGGGGTCTGCTGGCGCGGCATCTGGGAAGCGGCCTCACGAGGGGCCCTCGCCGCGCAGACACCCTGGCCAGCGATTCACAACGTGAACTTCACCTGGGCTGGCGCAGGATAGCGTTGTGAATAGTGATCATGGACTCACCATGTACAGCATCAGCCAGTTTCTCGACAAGAAGGGCCGGAACGTGTTCAGCGTTCATCGCAGCGCGCCGGTGTTTGAGGCCCTTGAACTGATGGCGGAGAAGAACTGTGGCGCCCTCGTGGTCCTCGACGACGACGGACAGCTTGCCGGCGTTATCTCTGAGCGCGAGTCCGCACGGAAGGTCGTTCTTCACACAAAGACGTCAATCGATACGCCGGTATCGGAAATCATGACCGCCGACGTGGTCACGGTGGACGACGGGCATACGCTGGATCAGTGCCTGACGATCATGGCAAAGCACAACATTCGCCACCTCCCGGTGGTGGAACAGCGCAAGGTGGTCGGCGTCCTCGGTATCGGCGAACTGGTTAACCAGAAAATGGCCGAGAAGGAAGGCCAGATCAAGGATCTGACCACCTATATCTCCGGCAATCTGGCCTACCGCTAAGCGACGACCAGGCCACACTCTTCTGAACGGCGCGGCAGTTGCATCCGCGCATCCGCAACGCCAACATGCACGGCATGAACTCTCGTGTCGCTCAATTCCTTTGCCTGCTGATTTTTACTCCAGTTGCCCTCGCGGCCGGGGACAACGACCAGCGTCGATTCACCGGACCTCAGGATGTGGCAACCATCCTCGCGCACGTTGACCAAGCGCGGCAGGAAGCGCGTGACCAGGGCAAGCTGCTGATGGTGGTGCTTGGCGCCGACTGGTGCCACGACAGCCGCGCCTTTATCGACTTTCTCGAGGACCCGGAGTTTGCGGCTCTGGTCGACGAGCGTTACCGCGTGGTAACTGTCAACATCGGTTTCTATGACAACGTTCGAGGTGTGGTCAGTGCCTGGAGTCTCCCGATCATCTATGGAACGCCGACCGTCATCGTCGAGGAACCGGTTAGTGGTGTCATCCTGAACATGAATACCCTGCCGAGCTGGCGCAATGCCCATGCACTGGGTGTTTCAGTGGCGGTTGAGTACTTCGACGCTTTTGCGCCCGGGCTGCCGCCTGCGAAAACGAAACCTTCGGCAAACCTGGCCCAGGCACTCGCCAGCATCGATGACTTTGAGCGCAGTCAGGCAGAGCGCATTTACGCGGCCTACGCGATTCTCGGTGACATGATTCGGGAATTGGGCGATGAGCGACCAGGCGCCGACTTCAATGACAAGTGGGACAATCTGGCCTTCATGCGAGGCAGGATCACCCGTGACCTGGCCGCGCTCCGCGAAGCTGCCCGTTCGCTGGATGCGGCTGGTGAACGCGACATCCAGCTCGAGTTTCCCCACTACGACCTGTTTATCGACCCCTGACGCCACTGTGGGCGCTCGCTTGTCGTTGCGCCCGTGGGAGAACCAACCTGCGAGGGTGCCTCAGAACCGCACCCGGCCCCGAATCACAGTCTCCGTGGCACCAGCGATCCAGATGTTTTCTCCCCGCTGCGAGACCGAAATGCGTCCGTCCCGCTCCAGCACCTGCCCCTGGCCCGCCGTGTAGTTCGGCGGCGCCTTGCCACTGCCAATCAGCCACTGGGCGATACCGGCGTTAAG
This sequence comes from Pseudomonadota bacterium, assembly GCA_038749855.1. GTDB lineage: Bacteria > Pseudomonadota > Gammaproteobacteria > Xanthomonadales > SZUA-36 > Marinihelvus. Next base: position 954 of record JBCDHO010000323.1, on the reverse strand, counting down.
ACTGCCGGTCACTGGATCTTCCGGCACGCCGAGGCCCGGCACGAAGGCGCGCACCTCAAAGTCCAGCGGTGCCGTGTCGGACCAGGCGCCAACCAACCCGAGGGCCGTGTCGTCAAGGGCCGCCAGGTCCGGTCGGACCTCGAGCACCCGCTCGGCGCTGTCCAACAGCAGCGCGCACCAGCCCGGGCCGTTGTCCACCCAGGCATGATCCAGAACCTGCTCAGGCGAAAGCGCCAGGGCGGCACGGAGGCGCGCCACCAGGCCTTCCTCGAGTGGTCCGCTCCGGCGAAGCGGCGGGGCCGCGAAGGCCAGCTGGTCCGTCGAGGGATCCAGCGCAACCAGGCCTGCGCCACACTCCTGCACGATGCGGTCATCACGGGCTGGCGCACCCCCCGCTTCCAGCCACGCGTGACAGCTGCCCAGCGTCGGATGCCCGGCAAAGGGCAGCTCTCCCCCGGGCGTAAAAATGCGCAGAGCATAGTCGGCCCCGGCCCGTGAGGGCTGAAGCAAAAAGGTGGTTTCCGACAGGTTCGTCCAGCGGGCGAAGGCTGCCATAGCTTCGTCTGTCAGCGCATCGGCATCATGCACCACGGCAACCGGATTGCCGCGCTGCGGACGGCCGGCAAAGACATCGACCTGGGTAAAATTCAGTTCAGTCATGCGGTCATTCATCAAGAGGCACGGGCGCAGTCTAGCGCGCAAGCGGGTAGGACGTACCGGCCATCACGCCAACCTCTGGCAGGTGACGAGGCTCGGCAGGGTGCCCTAGACTCGGCGTTTTCATTGAGGAGTGCTGCACCATGCCCATGAACCGTCGTCAGCTAATCCAGACCGGCGCACTCGCCGCCACAGGCCTGGGCCTTGCCGGCACCCCCGTGAGAGGACTCTTTGCCGCACCCAAACCCAAGCGCATTCTGATCCTGGGCGGCACCGGCTTCATTGGACCCAACACGG
>JBCDHO010000322.1:0-3679 GCA_038749855.1 Pseudomonadota bacterium | reverse complement strand
TCTCGGACTGCACGTAGGAGTGACAGCTGACGAAGCGCTCGCCGGCGAGGATCTCCGCCATGGCGTCGAGCACGAGGTCGCGGCGCGGCGCTGGTGTCTGTGCCTGGGCCCGGCGCGACAGGCCGTTCCATTCGTCCCAGGCGGCCTGGTAGGCCCGGGCCTCTTCGAAGGCGGCGCGGTAGGCGGCTTCCACACCCATGCGGGACTGCGGGAAGCGGATCGACGACTCGTTGCGCGAGCGCTTGACGTTCTCGCCCAGGGCGAACTTGATATAGCCCTCTGCGCCGTCGATGAGCATCTCGCTCGGCAGGCTGCCCCAGCGCATTTTCACCAGCGCGGACTGGCCACCGACCGGGTTGGCGGAACCGTGCAGCAGCTGGGCGGCGGTCACGCCACCGGCCAGGTTCCGGTAGATGTTCACGTCCTCGGAATCGACCACGTCGCCCATGCGCACCATGGCCGAGTTCATGGCCACGTCGTTGACCCCGGACAGGGCGATGTGCGAGTGCTCATCGATAATGCCCGGCGTGACATGCAGACCCGCAGCGTCGATGACCCGCGCCGAGCCGACAGACAGATTCTGTCCAACGCCGGCGATCTTACCGTCGCGGATCAGGACATCGGCGTCTTCGAGCACGCCGTCCTCTTCCATGGTCCAGACGGTGGCGCCACGGATAAGGACGTCCTCGGCGGCCGGCGCTTCGGTGGTTCCATAGGCAATGAAGGGGTAGATGACCTCGCCGAAGGTTTCCTCCGGGGTCTCTTCCTCATCTGCCCCTTCCGCCATGGTGTCGCCTCCGTCGCCGTCCTCACCGGCCGGTTCAGGGACGTCGCCGGTGCGGCGTGCGGACCAATCGGTCCAGCTGCCGTCACCCAGCTGGCCCCGGCCCGCCCAGCCATCGGCCACGGTCCAGCCGGTCAGGCGGATGGCCGGCGCGTCTTTCTCCGGCGTGAAGGCCAGGCTGACGCCGCCTTCGTCGAAGGCGACTTCGGCATCCAGCGCCTTGGGCGCCCCTTCTTCCGTATCTGATTCACCGGCGGCCGCGTTATCGCCAGTGCCGTTCGCGCCCTCAGCCGGCTCATCGTCCGTTTCCGCCAGCGGAATGGAGCCCGAGTGCTTGCCGGGCGCGCCGCTGACATCGAGGGTGTAGGACTGCTCGCCGACCGTGAGCGCGTAGCGGCCGGAGAAGTCTTCCGGCGCGAGCGCCAGCACGTGCCGGGTCCCGGCAATCCAGTTCTCCTGGATGACCGTGTCCTCAAGGAAGAGCGGCCCGGAGGTGATCAGGAGGTTGGCGTGGGCACCCGCTGCAATTCGGCCCAGGTCGTCCCCGGCGCCGAGCAGGGCCGCCGGTGTCGTGGTGAGGGCTGCGAGCGCCGCTTCTTCGCTGAGGCCGCGTTGGATGGCCTGGCGCAGGTTCTTGTGGAAGTTCTTGCTGTCACCACCGCTGGTGATCGCAAAGCGTATGCCCGCTGCCTCGACGGCTGCCGGATTGCCGGGGGCCAGCTCCCAGTGCTTGAGCTCCTGGAGGCTGAAGCGCTCGGCGGCCAGCGGGTCAGACACGTCCACGGCCTCGGGAAAGTCCAGCGGCAGAATCAGGGCCGCGCCCGTTGCCTTCACCGCGTCGATTCGCTGGTACTCGTCGCCGCCGCCCTTGATCACGTACTGGACGTCGAACTCGTCGCCGGTGGCGTCAGCGCGCAGGACCTCCATCCAGTTGCTGACTTCGAAGATCTGCGGCAGGCCCCGGTTAGCGACCCAGGCGTCCAGGGCCTGGTCCGTGAAGGGCTTCGACGACTGTTGCTCGTACCAGCGCGCGTCGTACTGGGTCTGGCGCAGCAGCGAGATCGCGCCCATGGGTGAGATGGGGTAGCTCTGCGTCGAACTGCCCTTGCGGAAGGAATAGAGCGCCGCAGCGTCGCTCAGGATCAGCGCCTCGTTGTCGCTGTGGGTGTTCAGGTTGACCAGTGCGCCGGTGCCGCGGGCGATGCCGTCCGCGGTGAAGGTCATCGTGGCTGCAAAGCCCATGCCCCGCCAGGTTTCCGCGCTCTTGGCGTCGGCGGCGAACACATCAGCGGCCCGGTGGTCCGCGCGAATCGCATCATTGGCGTTGTAGGCGCCCGGGCGCTGTGGTTCGACGACCTCCGGCTGGTTGAAGGAAAACGGCTGGGGCCGATTGGGCTCCGGTACACCGTAGGCCGAGTACATATCGATCAGGCCGGGATAGACGTGTCTGCCGGTCAGATCCAGCGTGGCGTAGCCGTCCGGGACGGCGCCACCGGCTGCAACGGACTCGATGCGCCCCTCGCGGATGAGAATGGTCGCATCCTCGATGGTCTCGCCGGGCGCGACGGTTGCCGTCGCATTGACAAAGGCATAGGCGCCGGTGCGTTCGTCGGCAATGTCATTGGGGGTGATGGTCTCCTGGGCGGCCGCCGGCAGGGCGAGCGCCAGGAGGGAGGTCATTATTGTTGTTCGCACGGGTTTCCCTCGGTCAGGCCACTGCGATGTGCGCAGTGATTGCAGACGGAGTATAGACCGCCCGGTCGACAGCGCGAGATGACCGGGGTCAGTGGAAACGGAGCAACGCGGGCCGTGAGAGCGGTTTTCGCCGTCGCATGATGCTTCGCTTATGCTGTGTTCGAAGCGGTACCGGAACCGCGGCGCAGCTCCGTGCTGCCCGCAGATGCAGTTGATTCGGAATGGAGATGAAAATGCTTGAAGGCCTGAACAATGCGTTTGTCATGCTGGTCGCGCGCGTGCTGATCGTACTCATTTATTGCTTTGGCATCACCAACCTGTTCACGGGCGGCGTGCCTGTTGAGTACGCGGCAAGCAAAGGCTTTCCCGCCTGGGTGACCTGGATCGGTTACCTCATCAAGGTGGTGGCCGCCTTTGCCATTCTCGTGGGCTTCCAGACGCGCCTGGCTGCGCTGGGTTTGATTGCCTTTACGCTCGTGACCGCGTTCTTCTTTCACGCGCCCTGGGCATCCGAGGGCTATACCTTCTGGAAGGAGATCTCGATGATCGGTGGTTTGCTGCTGCTGGCGGCGGTCGGCCCGGGTGCTTTCAGCATCGACGAGCGCGCTTCCGAACACCGCAATTCCGGGTAACGAACGGCGGGTATTCAGCTTGCCGTAAGCCGGTAGCCTGTGCGCGGGAAGTGCACGTGCAGTGTGCCGAAGCGTTTCGTTTCCCGGGCGAGGATGTAGCGATCCCGGGTCACGGCCACCAGCTCACCGGTGACCGGTACGTTGCCGTAGTCATCCGGAGCGATGCGCACGCGCTCGCACACGCATTCGTGGGTTTCGACATCGTCCGGCAGGGGCCTGGGCGCGTTGTCTGCGGCGGCGGAAAATGCCGCCGCTTGTTCCTGCTCTTCGCGTTTCCCCTGACCCAGCCCGGCCATGTGCGCCATCCAGTTTGCGAGGGCTTCATGCGCTTCAATGGCGGAACCGCTGCCGATGTTCTGGGCAAGCCAGAGCGGGTGATAGATGCAAAAGTCGGCATAGGTCAGGTCCTGGCCGATGTCATTGCGGCCTTCGACCCAGGTGTTCACGTCCGCGATAAAGGTCTCAAGCTTCTGCCGGGCTTCCCTGCCGCTGGGGGGTGAAATGGCTGCCTGGCGCATCATGCCCAGGCGGTCGCGTACAAAGCGGGCGGCGCCCAGCGGGCCGAGCG
>JBCDHO010000321.1:0-3688 GCA_038749855.1 Pseudomonadota bacterium | reverse complement strand
CGCCAGGAGCGCGGAGACACGGCGGAAGCAAGCGCCATCCTCGATGCCGTGGAGCAATGGGTTGCCGAATTATCTACCGGTACGCACTAGTGTTCGGGCTTTGCGACCAAGGCGATCTCGACACCCCGAGAAATTGAAATGACACAAAAATGAATTTCAGCAGCTTAGCGAACTTTTCTCTGTTGACTTCAAGCTGCCTATACACAAGTCCCTGATTGTCCATATGACAGCCAAATGACATCAATTCTCGAACATCGGCACGCCAAGGCGTTCGGTAAGTGACTGATTTTTTGACTCAATTACAGGGCGGTCAATTATTGACCAATCAGGAGCGCACGGTGCCGATTATGACGACCGGCACCTTTGCACACAGTGTTATCCACAGTTTGTGTGGATAACGTTACGGTTTCAATTCAAGCGACGTTCAGGGCCAGCTGGGACTGCTCGCGGCGGGCTTCACCAACCTGCGATTCACGACGCCGAGTCCCCCGGGCAAGCCGATCCAGCGTGCGCCGCGCACCGGGCGACACAAACTCAACGTGCGTGCCGTCGGTGAACTTGAGCATCCAAATTTTCAGGGCGCCGTCACCCTCGGTGGGGACCGCCATGATGCCGGAAATCGTCTTGCCAATCAGGTCTTCGTGCGTGGTCATGCCGTACTCCTTCGGTATCTGTGAGCCTATTGGACACTGACGGTTTCTCAAAACCTGAGAGCGATCCGAACGGCTCGCCAATTTCCTACAGTCGCAAGCGAAATTCCGCGCTCCCGACGCGGTGCACGACGGCGTAGGGTGCCAGTAACCGGCGCATGGGGTGCCGGTCACGCCAGCACCTGCCGGACGGGTCACTGCCTGCGCAGGCCGGCACGATGCACACGAAAGACTTCGAGGGGAAACACCATGACACCGATTCAAAAAGCCGGCACTGGCCTGCAGTCACGTCCACGGGCCTGGGCCGTACGCACTTTCCGGCAACTGCTGCCGATCGCCTGCCTGGCCATCAGTCTGGGTGCCTTTGCCGGCGAGCCGGTCAACGTGAACACGGCCAATGCAGAACAGCTTGCCGCTTCACTGGACGGCGTAGGCATGAGCAAGGCCGAGGCCATCGTTGCCTATCGTAAGGCGAATGGCCCTTACCGCCATCCCGACGAACTGGTCAACGTTAAAGGCATCGGCCTGAGCACGGTCGATCGAAACCGCGACTACATCCGCCTGACGGACAAGCCGCCGTCGAAATCCGGGAGCTGACGGTAAGGAAGCGCCGAACGCCGGCGCCGGGCTCCGCCCTGGCGCCAGGCGATGGCCTGGGCAGTGAGGTCGTGGTTTAACCGGTACTGAAGCGCTGCCGGCTTCCGAAGGCGTGGGCCAAGGTACTCTGATCCGTGAATTCCAGCTCACCACCCAGCGGCACACCGTGCGCGATTCGCGAAACAGGAATGCTGCGCGCTTCGGCGAGCTGACTGAGGTAGTAGGCCGTCGCCTCACCTTCCACCGTGGGATTGGTGGCGATGATGATTTCCCGCGGTAGCGCCTGTTCCAGTCGTTGCTCGAGCAGGTCGAGGCCAAGGTCAGCCGGACCAATTCCGTCGAGCGGTGAAAGGCGGCCAAGCAGAACGAAGTAGAGACCGCCGTAGGTGGTCGCCTGCTCGATAGCCATTACGTCCACGGGCGACTCCACGATGCAGAGCAGCCCCTGGTCGCGCCGCGGGTTGCTGCAGATGTGGCACAGCTCGTGTTCCGTGAGGTTGCGGCACTGGGCGCAGCGCCCTACGCGCTCCATGGCCTCTTCCAGCACCTGGGACAGCGCCTGGCCGCCTTCGCGATCACGCTCCAGCAAATGCAGCGCCATGCGCTGTGCGGATTTGGGCCCGACACCGGGCAGACAGCGAAGCGCGTCGATCAGGCGCTCCAGGACGGACTGGGATTCACCCACGGAGGGTCAGAACGGCAGCTTGAAGCCGGGCGGCAGGTTCAGACCCTGAGTCATGCCGGCCATCTGTTCCTGTGTGGCAGCCTGAACCCGGTTAACCGCGTCGTTCGCGGCGGCGGTGACCAGGTCTTCAAGCATCTCGACGTCGTCCGCCACGGCCGGGTCGATCTTGACACCCAGCACGGCGTGCTTGCCATTCATGCGGACCTCAACCATGCCCCCACCGGCCTGACCGGTCACCTCGAGCTGGGCCAGGGATTCCTGCGCTTTCTGCATGTCCTGCTGCATCTTCTGGGCTTGCTGAAGCAGGTTTGCGATGTTGCCTTTCACGATGTCACTCCGAGCCGTCGACGGCTACTGCAGCGGTTGGATGGAATCCTCGAGAATGCGGGCGCCGAAGCGTTCCTTCAAGGCGCGGACGGTCGGGTCCTCCTCGATGGCCTGCTCGGCGTCGCTAATCTGTCGGAGCTCAGCCTGCTTCGTGGCCACCGCGGGAGAAGCCACCGCCTGTTGCACCGTGTTGACCGTCAGGTTGACCGGCTGACCCAACTGCGATGAAAGCGCGCTTTGGAGCTGCTGGACGAGCCCTGGGTTGCCAAGGTGACGTACGTCCTCGGACAGCAGGAAGCGCCAATCGCTGCCCTCGCGGGTTTCGAACTGGATGTTGCGGGCCAACTCTTTAACGGGCCCTGAAAGTTTCAGCTCAGCCATGAGCCGGGGCCAGTCCAGGGATGCTGCCTGGGCAAGCTGAGCCGCTGTTTCGGACCTAGCCGCCTGTTCGGGTTGCGCGATTGACGCTTGCCTGGTTGTAGGCGCGGGCGGCATGTCAGGTGGCGATGCCGCGGTGCTGGCCGCTTCCTTCGGCGCGGCTGACGCGCTGGCCGCCGCCTGGGTGGACTGCCTGGCTTCACTTCCGGTCGCCTTCGGCTGCGCAGTCCCCTGCTCGGAGCCACCCCCCACGGCGCCGACCTCCGCCGATACAGGCTTGAAGGCCAGCATGCGCAGCAGCGTCATTTCCAGCCCGGTTCTTGGATCCGGCGCCAGGCCGAGATCCCGTCCGCCCTGGATGGCGATCTGGTAGTACAGCTGGATATCCTCGGGGCTCAGGGTGCCCGCCAGGGATTGAACGGAATCCCAGTCGCTGCGCTCCGGGTCCGCATAACCGGGGACCAGTTGCACCAGGCCGATGCGGTGCAGCAGCTCGGCAAGCTCCGTCAGTACCGTTTCCAGGTTGCGTGCCTGGGCTGAGAGTTCCCCGACGATCTCGAGCAGGGCTGCTGCATCGCCCGAGCCCAGCGCTTCGACCAGGCGCGCAACGTGGGCGTGGTCAACGCTGCCGAGCATTTGTGCGACGTCATCGTCTTCGAGCTTACCGCCACCAAAAGCAATGGCCTGGTCCAGCAGGCTGAGACCGTCGCGCATGCTGCCATCAGCCGCGCGGGCAAGCCGGTCAATCGCAGCGCTCTCCGCCTCGATGCTTTCTGCCTCGAGCAGCTTCTTCAGGTGGCCACCGATCTGGTCCGGCAACAGGCGACGAAGGTTAAAGCGCAGGCAGCGGCTGAGAATCGTCACCGGGATCTTCTGAGGATCGGTGGTCGCGAGGATGAACTTCACGTGCTCCGGTGGCTCCTCGAGGGTCTTGAGCAGCGCATTAAAGCTGGAGGTCGACAGCATGTGAACCTCGTCGATAATGTATACCTTGTAGCGTCCGCGCGCCGGCGCGAACTGAACGCTCTCAAGCAGCTCCCGCGTGTCATCG
>JBCDHO010000320.1:0-3712 GCA_038749855.1 Pseudomonadota bacterium | reverse complement strand
GGCCTGGCGGGTCAGTGGCTGCGAACTGAGCACATGGATCTGGCCGTGCGTCAGGTCTACGTATTGCCGGTGAAAAGCAACGGGGCCGTCCGCCGGTACCACGGGTGCCAGCAGCAGGGCGAACAGGAACAGGATAAACCCTCCGCGGGTCCTCTTCTGCACGCGCTTTGAATCCTTCACGCCCTCTCCTCCATACGAACCACAACCTTGCCGAAGTTCTGCCCGTTCATGAGCGCACAGAACGCCTCCGGGGCCGCGTCGATGCCCTCGGCCACGTCTTCGCGTTGAAACAGTGCGCTGGCAGCAAGATGCGGCAAGCAGGCTTCCACAAACTCCGCCCGACGAGGCTCAAAGTCGTACACCACGAGGCCGTAGACCGTGGCCCGTGCCTTGATCCAGTTCCCTGGCGGCGGCCCACCCGATCGTGTGGCCTGGTTGTACTCGGAGATAAGTCCCGCCAGCACCACCCGCGCGTTCAGGGCCAGACGCTCCGAGGCCAGGTTGAGTAATTCACCGCCGACAAGGTCAAAGTAAACATCGAGGCCGTCGGGCAAGGAGGCATCGAGGGCGCCCGCCAGATCGCCGGAGCGGCGATTGATGCAACGACGCACGCCCAGCTCCTCTTCGGCGTAACGGCACTTCTCGTCGCTGCCCGCGGTCCCAACCACCTCCGCGCCGCGAAGCTGACAGAACTGGGCGGCCGCCGCACCAACACCACCGGTCACCGCCGGGATGAGCACCTGGTCGCCCTCCTGGACCCTGGCCTGCCAGACCATCCCCGCCCAAGCGGTCAGTCCGGTCATGCCCAGCAGCGAGAGCGCATAGGACGGGGGCTCGATGCGTTCATCAACGTGGCTCAACTCGCCAGCGCTGTGAAGCGAGTGTGTCTGCCAGCCACCGAAGCCGCGGACGCGCTGGCCAGCTGTGAACCCTGGCGCCCGAGACTCGACCACGATGCCCACCGTTTCACCGCGCATGGCGTCGCCAGGGGTGATGGAGCCGGAAATGTGCTTGCCCGCAATCTGGCTGCGCATGTAGGGGTCCAGGGACAGGTATTCGGTGCGGACCAGCACGTGCCCCTCTGCCAGTTCAGGCAGGGACATGGCGACCACCTCGAAATCCTCAGGGACAGGCTGGCCGTTGGGGTTGCGTGCGAGTCGGACCTGGCGAATCTCCATGCTGTGCTCCGGGCGGCGAGGCCGCACGATGAAAGATGCTAATGTTATATTGTTATGTGTTTTGATGCCGACACCGCGCGCCGTTCTTGAGCTGGTCGATCCATGGCTACCGCGAGGCGGGCTTGGGGACAGCTCACCCCGAGCAGTGGCTGACGCTGTTGCTCGATCACGCCGGCTGGCAGCTGCAATGGGAGGGCGCTTCCGGTTCGCAACCGCTCTGGCCACAGGGCGAGGCTACGCCTGACCACGAATGGTTGCTGACCCGCCCCGGTAGGGACCATGGGCAGCTGCGCTTATTCCGCTTCACCGATCGCGTACCCGCCCCCCGCGCGGGCGCTGACAACTGGGACACCGGCGGCATCTTCGATCTCGACGTTCGTGTCCGGAATCTAAAAGCCTGGTACGTAACGCTCCGCGAACTGGGTTGGCGCGCCATCAGTGAACCGGTGGACTGGCCCTTCGGTGAACTCCAGGTGCGCGAATGGCTCGCACGGGGTCCGGACGACGTGATCCTCGCGCTCATGCAACGGCTGGCGCCGTCGCTGCCGTCTGACGCCCAACCCGGGGCCGGCTTTTCGGCGGCCTTTAACTCATCGCAAACGGTGCGTGATTTTAACGCGAGCCTGGCCTTCTATGAAGCCCTGGGCTTCCGCCTCATGGTGCGACACGAAGCCCCACTCGGTGGCCGTGGCGGCGAAGTGATCGGCCTGTCACCGGATGTCGCATCAGAGACCACGGTTGCCCTGGCGATCATGCACCCGCAAGCGGTACTGGAGGGTTCCGTCGAACTGGTTGCGCTGCCAGACCGGGCCGGGCGCGATCTTTCCGCAGCGTGTGGCCCGGCGAGGCGAGGTCTCAATCTACTGCGCTTTCCCGTGCAGGGCCTCGATGCGCTGCTCCAGCACCTGGCAACAACCGGCATTGCATCGACCGCGCGCGCACGCTGGGACCTGCCAGGCTGGGGTGAGGTCGAGGGCGTCGCCGTCGTCTCTCCCGATGGCGCGTGGCTGGAGCTGATCGAAGCACGAGCTTGAATCGGCCGTGGTACGATTGGCGTATTGATATGTCATTAGGTCATTTATAGCCGTCGCCGCCATGGTGCACGACGTCGAGAAGAACTCATGCTGCCAGTCGGGCAATGAGGGCTCGCGCATGGGTGACGCTGGCCTGATGTGCTTTTTCCGCGAGCAGGCCATCCTCTATCAGACGGCGCCTGCCGCCTCCCTGGACGTGATGGAAGAAGCCCAGGCCATGGGATACTAAGGCACAGAAGCACCGCTGTGGTACGAGCTCGGCGAGTTGCCGTGCAACCCAATGAACAAGCTGCCTGTCGCCAGGCAGCCACAAAAGACAGAATGGGCGTGACCGGGAAAGCGTCCCTTACGGAGTGATCATGAGCGGATTCCGCGAGTTTAAGTACGGCTGGCCGGTGGTGCTGTCCTCGGCACTTGGCATCGCCCTGGGCATGTCGCCCCTGCCCTTCTACACCATTGGCGTGTTTGCCGGACCGCTCATGGGCGAGTTCGGCTGGCAGATCAGTGAGGTCATGTCCGCCCTGGCCGTGTTCACGCTGGTGGCCATGGGCGCCAGCCCGCTGGTGGGCTACCTCACCGACCGGCTCGGTGTGCGGCGGGTCGTGCTGGCGTCGATCGCGCTGTTTTCCTTCGCCTTCATGGCGTTTTCGCTCAATAACGGCTCCCTAACCTTATACCTCACCCTGTGGGGTGTGCTCGCGCTGGCGGGGGCTGGCACGCTGCCGATCACCTTTACGCGCGCGGTCTCCAACTGGTTCAACGAAAAACGGGGCCTGGCGCTTGGCGTGGCGCTGATCGGCACGGGTATCTCGGGGGCCATGGTTAAGATTTACGCCGGTTGGTTGATCGGTGAATTTGGCTGGCGAGTCGCCTACATCGGGGTTGGCATGCTGCCGATCCTCATAGCCCTTCCGGTGGCCATCGTGCTGTTCCGGGACACCGACGACCCCAAGGCGGCGAAGCGCGTTGCTGCCATGAAGGCCCACCAGGCCGCCAGCGGGCACGATGGTGGCGTTTACGGCCTGACTCTGGCTCAGGCAATGCGTGACTGGCGTTTCTGGTTGCTGGCAGCGGTGTTCGTGCCCCTTTCCTTTGCCATCGGCGGACCCATCCCCAACATGGAGACGCTGCTCGATACGCGCGGCTTCGACCGAGCCGACGCCATCTTTCTGGCCTCGCTGATCGGCTATGCCGTGTTCGTGGGTCGACTGGTCGGCGGCTATCTGCTCGACCACATCTGGGCACCGCTGCTGGCCTGCATTCTGCTCAGCATGCCAGCGATTTCAATGTACCTGTTCACGCTCCCGGAGCCCAGCTATATGCAGGCCGTGCTCGCCGTGGTTTTGCTGGGCGTCGCCGCGGGCATCGAGTACGACCTGATTGCCTATCTCGTGTCGCGCTACTTCGGTATTCGCAACTATGGCGCCATCTACGGCATCCTGTATGCCTTCTTCGCGCTGGGCGCTGGCTTCGGGCCTGCGGTCTACGGCCGGTTCCTCG
>JBCDHO010000319.1:0-3738 GCA_038749855.1 Pseudomonadota bacterium | reverse complement strand
GCGGAGGACGACGCGGCGGCAACACGGGGGGTAATCTCAGCCTTTGGCTGGGCCCCGCGCAAAAACCTGCAGGGTGTGGTGAAGCAGCTGCTGGCGACGCGCAGCGCCTTCGGCAGACAGGTCGGCATCGGTGCCTGCGCCGTGCACCGCGTCAATCCCGGCCCCCCCCTGGTGCAGGCCCTGTCTTCCCATCATGCGGGTGAAAAAGCCCGCGCAGCGAAAGCCGCAGGCGAACTCGGCCTCGCTGACCTGCGTGAGCCACTGGAACAGTCCCTCGGCGATGAGGACCCGGAGGTGCGCTTCTGGTCCACCTGGTCCGCCTGCCTGCTCGGCAGCGCGGCGGCGCGTCCCGGCCTCGAGGGTTTTGCCAATACTGAGGGGCCACGACAGCGCCAGGCCCTCGAGCTTCTTATGCGGCTGCTGCCAGCAGACGCCGGCAAGACCTGGTTGCGAACCCATTTTGCGGGGCAGGAGAACCTGCGCTTTGCCCTGATTGGTGCGGGCCTTCACGGAGATCCTTTCTATCTGGAACCCCTGATCAAGCAGTTTTCCCGGGAGGAAGTCGCCCGGGTCGCCGGCGAAGCCTTCGAAATGATCACTGGACTCAACCTGTTTCAGAGGAGCTTCGAAATTCTCGACCCTGTGGAGATCACGGCCCCCGTTGAGGCGGAGGATCTTGAGGGCCTGGACGAAGAGGCGCTGGACGCGCTGGACGAAGACGATGACAACGAGGAAGAAGCGCTTGAGGAAGATATCGGACTGGTTCGGCCCGACCCTGCCAAGGTCCAGCCGTGGTTCATGGAGCACCGGGCCGACTTTCCATCTGGAGAACGCTTTCTGTGCGGCCATCCAATATCCCTGGATCACTGTGAGCAGGTCCTGCGTGATGGGCGCCAGCGGCAGCGACGGGCGGCCGCTCTGGAAGTGGCGCTGGCCAAACCCGGCACAGCGCTCTTCGAGGTTCGAGCGCCGGGTCTTCGTCAGGCAACGGCGCTGAGATCGTCATGAGCGATCTGCCGCTGGCTGGCCTGCTGTTCATCGTGCTCAGCGCGGTATTTGGCATTCGATGGGGACTGGAAAACAGGAAATCCGAGACCGGTGACGCCGTGCAGCTGCGAAACTACCGGCGCCTGTGTCTGTTTTTTGCCGCCCTCGCCGTCCTGCATTTCGTGCTGTTCTAAACGGAGCACAGCGCCCACCTTTTGCGCTGCTGCCCTTCGGTCAATTGCGTCGATGCGACGCAGAAATAAGAATCAGCCTGACCAAGGCCCACGCAGCGGAGCCAGCGGCTCAGCAATCGACTGGAGTCGTGGCACAAGCGCTCGGTCCTGGTTGCGAAAGCCCGCTACGGGCGACAGGCCACGCCGCAGGGCAACCTCGATCGATGACTCCGGCATGAGCTGCCGCGTGCAGGGCAACAGCCTTGTTTCGCCCGCGTCCCGGTAGCTGAATGCGGGAAGCGCCTCAATCTCCATGGCCGGTCCCGGGTTCATGGACCAGCGATCGTCGATAAAGCGACGCATCAAGCCCTCGCAAACCACCGTCACGGCGTTCGCCCACAGGAACGTATCAGCTGCAGGCGACTGAACTTCCTCAAAATCGAAGGGCGCCACCGGCTCCGTTCGCTGCCCATAGGGCAAGCGCGCCAGCACGTCGGGAAGGACCAGGCCGATACGCTGGGCAAAAGGCGCCGCCCGCAATGTCTGCCAAGACTGAGGTAATGTGCCCTCATCAGCCCATCGACGGTGGTCTCCGAGCGCCTCCACATCCGCCGCACCGAGGAGTTGAGGCGATCCAGCGGCCAGCACCGAGCTACCGGCAGCATCAGCCAGGGCACCGAGTGTCGCCAGTAAGGCCAGGTCATCCGGGTGGTCGCTGAAGACGGCGTCGACCGCAATCACCGAGGGTGGTATCCCTTCGGTCAGCTCAGGAAAACGCCTCAGCAGCAGGTCGTGAAGTCCGCAAGCTCCGAGCTGCTCAAAGGAGGCAGGCAGGCCGGCGAGGAGCTCACTGCGCGAGGCGCTGACCACCCAGAGCTGCACCTGCTCATCAAGCTCGACCTCCTGCACCAGTCGGTACAGTGAACGCCAGCGCGCTTCAAGCGCACGAAAACCGGGATCATGCAGCAGCGCGCGCATCAGATCACTGAGCGCAGCGTCGACGCCGGCGATCGCGTCGTCGATCCGTGGGTCCGGCGTGTGCACGATGTGCGGCGCAACTGCAGAACGGAGTAAGGCATCCAGACCGCCTTCGACAGACTTTGACGATCCAGCCGATGGCTCCGGGGCCCGTCCCAGCAGGCGACCCAAGAGGTCGCCCTCCGATTCATGGGTAGAAGGCGCGTCATTCGCGGGTGGCGCAGAGTCTTGCGGGCCACCACTGTCCCCAAGCACATCCGGCTCGAGATGACGCAGCTGCTCCAACATGGCCGAACCGTGTTCCGGATCTCGAAGGGCCGCCCGAAATGCGCGCAGTTGTCCGAAGGGCTCAAGCTGGCGAAACAGCTGATCGGGGTGTAAGTCTTCCAGACTGCCGGGTGCCACGGAGATGGAACGGTCGCCGAGCGTCACATCGATCGTCGGCCTGAAGCGATCCCAGAGCGAATTCAGGTTATCGACGTCGACACGAACCGGCTGGCGCTCGTTTAATGGCCGGGCTGACGCGCCGAAGTCACTCAGAAGCAGAACCGAGAAGGGACGCTCCTCACGCCGCACACCTTCCGAGTCGCTGCGAAAATTGAAGTCGAATTCCATGGCCCCACCCCCGACCGGTTTTTTGCCCGGAAACACGTTCCTGTGCCCGCCAGACGCGGTGACCGACCAGCGCGGTCCGTATGCGCTGTGGCGCTTGCTTCAGTCTGGCGTTGACGGCTCGAGCTTCATGCAGACCTGCTCGTCCGACGAGAAGAGATAATAGCCATCGTCATCCCCCAGGCCGGAAATGATAACAGCGTCGGTGACGCCGCTCAGCGTCTTGGCATTGGCGCGCACGCGAAAGCCCGCCTCCGAATTCTTATAGGGCGCGAGCGCGGTTTTCCAGGCCGCTTTCTGACTGGGATCAAACTTCTCACCCTCGCGTGCAGCCGCGGTGAGAATCGATCTGAACTTTGAAAAGGCGATTTCGAGTATGCGTCCCTGACCCATGGATGCTCCCAGCTTTTCTGAGTTTTTTCAGTGGGTAATCCGTACAAGCTGAGCTAGTGTACCCGAAATTGCTGGCTTGGGTGCAGCAGTACACGTGTTCGTGGCAAGCGCCCCGCACATCCCATATAGTCAGGACACAGAAGCGTTAGGTATCCAGAGACCTTGGCCGACGATTTTCCTGAGATTCCCGGTTTTAAAATCCTCGAGATGCTCGGGGAAGGCGCCATGGCGCGCGTCTATCTCGCGGTGGATGAGTCACTGGACCGGAAAGTGGCGCTCAAGATCATGCTTGGCTCGCTGGCCGCTGACGTTTCCTTCCGGGAACGTTTCCTCGCCGAGGCCAGAGATACCGCCAAGTTTGCCCACCCGGGCATCGTCGCCATTCACACGACGGGCGATCATGACGGACGCTACTACCTGGTACTGGAGTACCTGGAGTCCGGCACGCTGAAGGACCATCTGAAGCGGAAGCTGAGTGCAAGCGCCGACGCCCAGGCAGAAACGGCCACCGGCTTCACAGCGCGCGAAGCGCTGGTGGTTACGCACCAACTCGCCCAGGCCCTGTCCTATGCGCATGGGAAAGGCGTAGTCCATC
>JBCDHO010000318.1:0-3749 GCA_038749855.1 Pseudomonadota bacterium | reverse complement strand
TCGGGCCGCACGCTCTTGAGGTTGCGGAACTCGATGTCTTCCCGGGTAATGTTCCCGCCGATGCCCTTGCGGATCGCGCCGTTGGGCGACTTGATGGCTAGCGTGTCGAGGTCGGCTTCATTGATATCGGGATGCGCGGCAAGCAGCTCATCGAGCTGACTCCGGTTGACGGTCATGCCGGCGTTCTTGACTCCCACGCCGTGCTTCTTCAAAGCCTCGATGGCATCGAGCACCACCTGGCCGTTGCTCGCAAAGCGCTTCTCGGCCGACAGGTCGACTTCGACGAGTTCGATATCGAGGCGTGAGGTGACGAACTGCTCCATCAGACGCTCAAAGGCGATCTGCGCCATTTCGTCGCCATGCAAAACGACGAGCGGTTTCTCGACCTTGATCTTTTCCCCCACGGGTGCTGCTCCTGACGCTGTGCGAACGGGTCGCTAGCTTAAACCGCCACGCCGTTTTGTGCGCGCTTTAGCCCGGACAACCCCGGGTCAATCGAGGCTGTCTACAGGACGGGTGATGGCCATAACGCTGTCGCCGGCGCGAATCGGCGGCCCGGCGAGCCCATACAGCGCAAAGCCCGAGACCGGCGCGCGGACGGTCTCCACCACGCGGCCGCTGTAGTCTCGGATCACGCCGAGAACTTCCCCCGCTTCGACCAGGCGACCCGCACTGTTGACCGGGTGCCAGACACCCGAGTGTTCGACCGGCACGGAAGACTCACCTTCGAACAGCTGCGGTACCATCGCCGTAAAATCCGGCGTCGCCGCCAGCATGCCAAGGGAAGCCATCCCGCCGCGCAGCCCCTGGACCAGGGCGTCAACCTTTACGGGATCTCGCTCGCCGTTTTCACCGATCTCCACCAGTATCGTCGGCTTCTGCGCCGCCACGGCCTGGCGATTCAGGGAGCGACCGCGATCGATCGCCGCCTGGGAGCGCATCGAATAGCGAACGATGTTCGGGAAGTTCATCGCCCGGGAAAAGGCGAGCGCTTTTTCGTAGTCGGTAGCAAGCGGCCCGCCGTACACGCCAACGAAAGCCTCCAGCCATTCCGCCCCGTCGCCGCTGTGGGCATCGATAACAAAGTCTGCCCGGGCGATGAGTTCGGTGGAGAGCACATGGGCAATGCGCTCGGTCTGTGACCCGGCGGCAGCGCCGGGGAAGGACCGATTGAGGTTTTTGCGGTCGTAGGGGTTCACGTACGGGGAACGCTCTTCGAAGGCCGACACGTGAGCCGCGCGTACCAGTATCAGCGTGCCCGTCAGCGTCTCGGGATCGAGTTCCTCGGCCAGTCGCTCGGCGGCCAGAATGGAGTGGAACTCGTAGCCGTGCACGCCGGCGACAACGAGCAGAATCGGGCCTGGATTTCTGCCGGTCAACACGGTGACGGGGATAAACGTGGCGGGATCATCGGCGCCCGCCGGTACGTCGAGACGCAGGTCGACTCTTCCAGCTTCGTCGATAAGCCGGCCACCGAGCTCGAGCGCACTGAGCTGCGGCGCGTGCGAGGCGACAACAAGCAGCAGTGTGTGTAGAAGGCGCATGAGCGTCACGGCTCAACCCCCTCGTTCACTCCAACCGCCCGGGCCCCTGGACGCCGTGGATCGGAGTAGCCGAAAAAGAGCCCGTCCTTCCACATCACTGTCTGCAGACTGCCCATACCCGGGCTACGCTCTCCCGCCTCAATGTTGTGACCCCGCTGGCCAAGCAGCGAGACCGTATCGGGACTGATGCCGCTTTCGATGCGAAGGACGTCCGGACGCCACTGGTGATGAATGCGCGGCGCCGCGGCGGCGTCGGCGATATTCATACCGAACTCCAGGACGTTCAGGACCATCTGCATGTTGGTGCTGATGATTCTTGATCCACCGGGACTACCGGTCATGAGCAGCGGTTTTCCATCCCGCGAAACCATCACCGGCGACATGGAGCTCACCGGACGTCGACCGGGACGAATCAGGTTGTTTTCGCTGCCCATGAGACCAAAGGCATCCGGTATGTCGGCGCGAAGGGTGAAGTTCCCCATATTGTTGTTCATGAGGATACCCGTGCCCTCGATGACCACACCGGAGCCAAAGGAGTACATCAGGGTATAGGTGGTACCGACCATGTTGCCCTGGCTGTCCACCACGGAGAAGTGCGTGGTTTCGTCGCTCTCCGCGTCACCCACCGCGGCGCCGACGTAGGCACGCAGATCTCCCGGAGCGATCGAGTCCGAGGGCAGAGCGCGTTCCATGGACACTCGGGATGCAAGCGACTTGGCGTAGTCCTTGCTGACCAGGGCCTGCGTCGGAATCTGCACGAAGTCGGGGTCACCGAGGTACTTGCTGCGATCGGCGTAGGAGAACTTCATTGCCTCGGCCATCACATGCAGGGCGTCGGCGCTCTCAGGCCCCATGGAGGCCAGGGGAAAGTTCTCCAGGATATTGAGCATCTGGACCACATGCGTACCCCCGGAGCTGGGCGCCGGCATGGCCGCGACGTCGTAGCCACGGTAGCTTCCACGGACCGGCTCCCGCTCTACCACGCGATAGCTGTCCAGGTCCTCCAGAGTAATGAGGCCGTTGTGCGCCTGCATGTCCGCGGCGATCTTCTCCGCCACGCTGCCCCGGTAGAACGCATCGATGCCGTTCTCAGCGATCTCGGAAAGGGTCCAGGCGAGGTCGGGCTGCTTGAACACCTCGCCGACTTCGTAGTTCGATCCATCGGGCTTGTAAAACTTCCTGAGACTGGCAGAATTGTTCTTCAGTCGCTGACTCCGGGCGAGATCGGAGGCGAGGTCGTGCGTAACGACGATGCCATCCCGGGCCAGGCGAATTGCGGGTTCCAGCACGTCGGCCAGACTCATGGTGCCGTAGTTCTCGACCAGATGTGCCAGCCCCGCTACGGAACCGGGCACCGCCGAGGACCGATGAGAGAAGCGATAGGTTTCGTCGGGAACCACAGCCCCGGCGTCGTCGAAGAACAGGTCCTGCCGCGCAGCGGCCGGGGCGGTCTCGCGAAAATCAAGGGCAATGGTCTTGTTCAGCTCCGCCACGTGCACCAGGGTGAAACCTCCTCCACCGATGTTCCCCGCCCGCGGCAGTGTGACCGCGAGAGCGAAGCCCACGGCGGCGCTGGCATCGATGGCGTTGCCCCCCTCGCGAAGAACCCGGGCGCCCACCTCGCTGGCCAGCGCATTGCGGCTGGCGACCATGCCCTTGGTGCCCATAACCGGATGATTGATCGCTTCGTATTCAAAGAGCGGCTGCGGCGCCCCTTCCTGAGCGTGGGCGACAAGCGGGGGGACGGCCGCGCTCAGAGCGGCCGCGGCGAGGGCAATCAGCCGACTTGGCATAGTCAGGTCTCCAGCTAAGGGTCAGATGTCCACAGCCATCGAGAGCGTGGCCGGCGCTCCCCCCGGGCAGCAGGCGGCTGCGTTGTCGGTAAAGGCGGCGCGGAACTTATCCAAGCACAGCCGGCACGAGCAGTACAGCCACCAGAGTGAGCAGCACGAGCGATAGGAGGTTCATGACCAGGCCGGCGCGTAGCATGTCCGCGATGCGCAGCACGCCCGAGGAATAGACAATGGCGTTGGGCGGTGTCGCCACGGGGAGCATAAACGCGCAACTCGCCGCGAGGGTGACCGGCACGCAGAGCACCAGCGGATCGACGTTGGCGCTCAGGGCGATGGCAGCAATGACCGGGAGGAAGGTCGCAGCGGTGGCGAGGTTGCTGGTGAGTTCCGTTAGAAACACCACAAGACCCGC
>JBCDHO010000317.1:0-3750 GCA_038749855.1 Pseudomonadota bacterium | reverse complement strand
TCGACGCGGTTGTGCAGCGCGCCCGCGCCATCATGGAGCCTGATGTACCGCTCGTGGATGTATTGCTCGATCAGCGGGTGGCCTGTGGTATTGGCAATGTGTACAAATCAGAATTGTTGTTCATGGCGCAGCTTGCGCCGCTCCAGTCACTGGCATCGA
The DNA here is from genome assembly GCA_038749855.1 of Pseudomonadota bacterium. Taxonomy (GTDB): domain Bacteria; phylum Pseudomonadota; class Gammaproteobacteria; order Xanthomonadales; family SZUA-36; genus Marinihelvus. Next base: position 3,591 of record JBCDHO010000317.1, on the reverse strand, counting down.
CGCCTTCAGCAACGCTTGCAGACGTATTCAGGCTCGCCTCCCAACTGCTCGGCAGCAACCTGGGCGGCGGTAAGCGGGTCACACGCCGTGAAAAAGACCACGCGGGGCGACTCTGGGTGTATGGACGGGGCAGCTCGGGCTGCCTGGTCTGCGAAGACACGATTCGCTATGCCCGACTCGGGCAGCATCATCGCGGCAGTTACTGGTGCCCCACCTGCCAAAGCGCCTGTGGACACACGGCCAGGCCGTTATCCGCGCGCCGTACTGCCTGAAAGATACCGGGATTTGGTGCGGCGAGATCGTTCAGAACCCTTACCTGGCCAGTATCCGATGCGCGGCGTTGTAACCCGGAGCGCCGGTGACGCCTCCGCCAGGATGCGTGCCAGCCCCGCACAGAAACAGGCCGTCGACGGGCGTTTCATACTGCGACCAGCGCGGCAGGGGACGCATGAAAAACATTTGCGCCATGTTGATGTCACCGTGAAATATGTTGCCCTCCGTGATACCGAACCGTCGCTCGAGGTCGGGCGGCGTGAACACTGCCCGCGCGATAACCGCCCCCGGAACGTTCGGTGCGAAGCGTCCGATGAGTTCAGTGACCCGGTCACCGAGCCGCTCACGCTGATCGTCCCAACTGCCTTCACGAAGCTGGTAAGGCAGGTACTGAACGAAGCAGGTGAGCATGTGGCGGCCTTCCGGCGCCAGCGTGTCGTCGACGTTTGACGCCAGCACGCAGTCGACCCATAGCCGTTCCGGAACCTCACCGCGTCGCGCTGCATTGTAGTTGTCTTCTGCTTCCTGCAGCGTGGGCACGAGCGTGAAGAGCGCGCGTTGCGAACGGCTTCGGTCGGCGGGCATACCGTTGACACGCGGTTCTTCAGAGAGCACGAAATTCACCTTCCCCGACGGCCCATCCATGCGAATGGCGGCAACATCACGGCGAAATGACTCGTCTAGAGCGTCAGCGCTGACCAGCTGGAGGAAGGTTCGCTTCGGATCGGCATTGGACAAAACGCGCCGCCCCTCGATGTGCCTGTCGTCGTCAAGCGTGACGCCACAGACCTTTCCGCCATGCACGTCGATGGAGCGAACCGGATGATCCGTGCGAATTTCAACGCCGAGGTCTTCGCAAGCGCCGGCAAGTGCCTGGCTGATGGCGCCCATGCCACCGATGACATGCCCCTGCCAGGCCTGCTGGTCCGCGTCACCGCCGCTCAGCAGATGAAACAACAGTCCCATGGCGGTACCGGGATGATACGGACCACCGTGCTTGCCGTAGAGGCTGTTGGACAGAATCAGACGCTTGAGCTTTTCCGATTCAAAGCGTTCGTCGAGAAAGTCGCCGAGGGCCCCCGTCAGAAATCGCGTCAGCCCGCTGATTTCGGCTCCGGATACGCCACGGAAGCGACGCAGAAGTCGCCACGCCTCGCGAACCTTGCCCAGGCGCCGCGCATGCACATCGGGCGGCGCCTCGAGGAAAAACGGTTGCAGGTAGGCGGCGAGCTGAAGAAGTTCGGACTCGGTGGATAAAAACGCCTCAATGTCGTTCGGGGCGAAGCGTTCGAGCTCGGTGCGCATCCGGTCCGGATCGGACCACCAGCCCATGACCGTGCCGTCCTCGAAGGCGGACTGAACGCCCGGATCGCAGGCGACCATGCGCAAGCCGTAGTCGGCGAGCTTGAGGTCCCGAATGATGGTCGGTCGCAGCATGGAGGCGATGTAGGACGCCGTTGAGACGCGGCATCCCGGTGCGCGTTCCGGATCGACCTCCTCGGTCACGGCGCAGCCGCCGACAACAGAGCGACGTTCCAGGACCAGGACGCGCTGCCCGGCCCTGGCGAGATAGGCAGCGGCTGTCAGGCCATTGTGGCCCGCGCCGACAATGATCGAATCCCAGGCCATCGCGCTCCGCCTCGTCGGTGTTCGGAGAGCATAGCCGATGTCGGGCGGCGAGCGGGTTCCCTAGTCCAACCCGTCGGGCGGCGAGCGGGTCGCCTAGTCCGACCCGTCGGGCAGCATCATGAGGTAGACCTTACGCACGGTCTCCCGGACCTCTGCCGTGCCTTTCCAGCCGGCCGGAAACACCCAGCTGTCGCCCGTCCTGACTTCATCGACCTGCCCGGACTCGGAGGTGAAGACCCAGTGCCCCGCGAGGAGATGACAGAATTCAGTGACTTCGAGGTTCAGCTGGAGCGTGCCCGGCTCGCATTCCCAGGTACCCGCGATGATTTCTCCGGGCCCGAAGGTCCCCTCGAAGAACCCCTTGTCGGTCTGGCGGGGCAGGGGCCCGACGGGCTCACCGAAGGATTCCACCTCCACGAGGTCGCTGAGGTTGGCGCATTGCTTCTGGACACTGATTTCGGGCATGACGTGGTTTCTCATCGGTGGGATCGTGGCGCGCAGTGAATCATCCGGCGACCGTGCCGTCTTCCTGTCGGGACGGCCCGGAGACGGTGAGCGGAGCGCCCGGCTTCCGGTGCCAAGGTGAAAGTGAGACGCCATCGGCGTCGGGCCGGCCCCGGACCTGCAACACGGTCCCGGACGCGTGGTTTACCATCAGCGTTCTGCGAAAGCACAAGTCTTTGAAGGAGCGCGACCGTGGGCTACTGGCTGATGAAATCCGAACCCGACGCCTATGGCATTGATGACCTTGAACGGGATGGGCGGGAACCCTGGGACGGTATTCGGAACTACCAGGTCCGCAACATGATCCGCGACATTATGGCGATCGGGGACGAGGCCCTGTTTTACCATTCCCGTGTCAAAAAACCGGCAGCGGTCGGGCTGATGAGAATCGTCAGTGATGCCTACCCGGACCCGACCCAGTTCGATGCCAACTCAAAGTACTTCGACGCCAAAAGCGATCCTGAGAATCCCCGCTGGCTGCTGCGCGATGTGGAGTTCATTCGCCGGCTTGCCCGGCCCATCACGCTAAAGGAGCTCAAGGCGCATCCTGCGCTGGAGGAGTTTCAGCTCAACAAGAAAGGCAATCGCCTGTCCATCTTTCCGGTCACGGCGGACCAATGGGATGTCATCCTGGGCCTTGAGAACAGGGAGCCGATGGTCTGACTGACACCATTCGGCGGACTGTAGCCGACGCCGAATCCACCGCCGTGCTCACTCGGGCAGGGTCCAGGTGTCAAATTTTTCGCGCGTGTTGATCAGGTTGAGATGGCGACCGCCATCCTCGTAGCGCAGCAGACCACGGAGCCCCCGCCAACGCAGGAACAGCACACCATCCTGGAGTGTTTCCCGAACGATTCCCTTCATACCAAACTCGATGTTTTCGCTGTCCAGGTAGGCGTAGGGGATGCGGAACGCCCGATCCTGCGCCGTGAGGGTGGCGGTGCCGCTGATGTCCTCCGTAGCAAGCAGCCTCCCGACAAATCGTGAGCCCCCATTGTTGCGGTACAGCGCAACGATCGGTCGCGTGTCACTCATGGTCAGGTCCGCTTCCAGGTCGAGGCGAGGTGGCTGAATCCAGGTGGTCTGCGCACGGGTCAGCGTGAGCTCCGCGGACCAGTGTTCGTCCTCGAAGGCCTCCGCTTCTCCGGCCACCCGTACCTGGTCGATGATCAGCGTAGAGCCGGT
>JBCDHO010000316.1:0-3792 GCA_038749855.1 Pseudomonadota bacterium | reverse complement strand
TGAACGTCCGCCCGCCGTATCGCCGCCTTATTCCCTTCGCTTTGCGGCGTCGACCGCATCATCGTGCGTCGTGCAAATGGCCCGAAAGCAGTCGTTGCCTGGCCCGGATCTTCGGGTGCTTGCTGGCGATCGCGACCGCCTTTCTGTCGGCCGCCGTGGCCAACGATGGCGAAGTATTGCGACGAGGGCTGGGTCCGGAACCCGACTCTCTTGATATCCACCAGGCCCAGGGGCTCGCGGCCCTGCAGGTGCTCAGGGATGTCAACGAAGGGCTGGTGACCTTCGCCGCCGATGGCAGCCTGGCGCCGGGTGCCGCGGTGCACTGGGTAGTCGATGAGGCCGGGTCCGTTGTCCGGTTTACGCTGCGACCGGAACTGCGCTGGTCGAACGGTGACCCCCTGGTTGCGGAGGACTTTGTCCGGGGCTGGCAGCGGGCACTCGCCCCGGTGACCCAGGCACGCACGGCGAGCCTGCTGGCGCCTGTGGCCGGCGCCCGGGCCGTAATGGCCGGTGCGCTAGACCCTTCCGGGCTGGGCGTTCGTGCGCTGACGCCGACGCTGCTCGAGGTCCGGCTCGAGCAGCCCACGCCCTGGTTCCTCGAACTCATGACCCATCCGGTGAGCTTTCCGCTCCACCCCTCGGCCGGGGAGGATATTCTCGCCCGCCCGGTGAATGGGGCTTACCGGATCGTCGCGGTCGTGCCGCGTTCGCACGTGGCACTTGAGGCCAATCCCGCCTGGCACGCTGCAGCGACGGTGGCCCTGGGACGGGTGGACTACCTGGCCACGGAAGATCCCGGCGCCGAGCTCTCTCGCTTTCGCGCGGGCGAGCTTCATATCACCGAAACGATTCCGCCGGGCCGCCACGACTGGCTGGCGGAGCATTACCCGGAGGCGCTGCGCATTTCGCCCTACCTCGGCAGCTTCTGGCTGGGCCTGAACCTTTCCCGTCCCCCGCTGGCGGATGCGCCTGAGCTGCGTAGAGCCCTGTCCCTGGCCATTGACCGCGAAACCTTAACCCGGGTGGTCATGGGGGCCGGTGAGGTGCCGGCCTGGACCATCGTGCCGCCGGGCATGGAAGGCTATCGCTCACCGCGGGATGCGGGGGAGAGCCTCGCTGAGGAAGCGCGCGAAGCGCGGGCAAAAACCCTCTATACGCGCGCCGGCTACGGCCCGGACCGGCCCCTGCGCCTCGAGTTACGCTTCAACACCTCGGCCCAGCACCGACGCATGGCCGTGGCGGTCGCCGCCATGTGGAAGCAGGTGTTGGGCGTGCGCACAGAGCTGCGGCACGAGGAATGGAAGGTCTTCGTGAACAACCGGCGCCAGGGTACGCTGACCCAGGCCTTCCGGGGCGGCTGGATCGCCGACTACGGTGATCCCATGACCTTCCTCGGCCTGTTCCGTGCCGGTGATGCGCTGAACAACACGTTCTATGCCAACCCGGAGTTCGACGGGCTTCTGCAGCGCGCCAGCGAAGCGGTCGGAAGTCAGCGCATGGAACTGCTGCAGCAGGCCGAGACGCTCCTGCTCAGGGACACGCCCGTGCTGCCGCTTTACTATTATGTTTCCCGGCACCTCGTCGACCCCGCGGTGCAGGGCTTCGTGGACAATCCGCGCGATGTACACCTGTCGCGTTACCTGGACCTGGGGGAGCAATGATCCAACGCGTGGCCATCGCTGGGTTGATCATCGCCGGGTCGGTGCTGGCGGGCTGCGGGGCAGGGGACAACCCGGCGCGGCAGGACCGCGCCAATGCCCGAGTCCCGGTCGAGCTAATGCTGACGGAGCAGGGGCGCCCTGATCCCAGCGTATTGGCTGATGAGCAGGTGCTGCACCGTGATAACGGTGAGGAACCGCAGACGCTGGACCCGCACCTCGCGGAGGGTGTTCCAGCCGCCAATATCCTGCGTGATCTCTTCGAGGGGCTCACCGCCGAAGGCCCGGACGGGCGCATCGTGCCCGGGGTCGCCATGCGTTGGAACATCAGCCGGGATGGCCTGACCTACACGTTCTACCTGAGGCGTGAGGCGACCTGGTCGAACGGCGATCCTCTGCTGGCGGAAGACTTTGTCTGGTCCCTGCGCCGCAGCGCAGATCCGGCGACGGCTTCGAACTTCGCCACCATGCTGCTGCCGATCGAGAATGCGGCGCAGGTGCTGGCGGGCGAGACGCCCCCGGAGTCGCTCGGCGTCGAGGCACTGGATGAGCACACGTTGCAAATCCGGCTGACGGATCCGACCCCTTACTTTCTCGGCCTCCTCAACCATTCGGCTACCTATCCGGTCCATCGTCCCAGCCTCGAGGCCCACGGTGCCCGTTTCTCCCGGCCAGGCAATCTGGTTTCCAACGGGGCTTTCGTGCTTGAGGACTGGGTAGTGCGCTCACACATCGAGCTGAAGCGTAATGAGCGCTACTGGGATGCTGAAAATACCATTCTGGAGCGGGTCATGGTCTATCCGCTGGAGGATCAGTCGACCTCGCTAAAGCAGTTTCGAGCCGGTAACCTGCATTGGACCTTTGAGGTGCCGAGCAACCAGTTCGAGTGGTTGCAGGAGCATTACGCTGACCAATTGGTGGTCACCCCCTGGCTGGGCTCTTACTTTTTCGGCTTTAACCTTCAGCGTGAGCCGTTCATCGCCAGTCCGCAGCTGCGTAAGGCGCTGCTGCTGGCGGTCGATCGTGAGCTGATCACGGACAAGGTGACGCAGTTCGGCGAGGCGCCTTCTTTCACTCTGATCCCGCCGGGCATCGGCGATTACGTATCCCCGCTTCCGGACTATGCGTCCTGGACCCAGGAAGAACGGAACGCCGAAGCGCAACGACTCTACGCGGCGGCGGGCTACTCGGAGAATGACCCGCTTCGCATCGAGATTCGCTACAACACCAGTGAGAACCACAAAAAGGTTGCGCTGGCCATCGCGTCCCTCTGGAAGCAGGTGCTCGGCGTTCAGGCCACCCTCGTTAATGAAGAGTGGAAGGTTTTTTTACAGAATCGCTCCCAGCGTGTGCTGACCCAGGTATTTCGAGCCGGTTGGATCGGCGACTATGCCGACCCCTACAGTTTTCTGCAGCTCTTCCGTAGCGGTCACGGTCAGAACGATTATGGCTTCAGTAACGGACTGTATGATTCCCTGCTGGAGCAGATTGCCGCCGAGCGCATCCCCGCCCGCCGGCGAAGGCTCATGGAGGAAGCCGAGCGCGTGCTGCTGGAAGAATCACCCATCGTCCCGGTGTACACCTACGTCACCAAGCGGCTCGTGGATTCGCACCTGCGCGGATGGGAAAACAACGTGATGGACCACCATTACAGTAAGCACATGTTCCTGCTGCGTTCGCAGGAGGCGCCATGACCCTGGACCAGGGCATCATGCGGCACATCGGCCGGCGGCTGCTCGGCGTAGTGCCCACTCTGTTGCTGCTGATTACCGTGGTGTTCTTCCTCGTCCGGATTGCCCCGGGCGGGCCCTTCGACAGTGAAAAAGCGCTGCCGCCGGAGATCCAGGCCAACCTGGAAGCGAAGTACCACCTCGATGAGCCTCTGATCCAGCAGTACATTCGCTACCTTGGCCAGATTCTCGTGTTCGATTTTGGTCCGTCTTTCCAATATAAGGACTGGACGGTCAACGAGCTGATCGCCCAGGGCTTCCCCGTGTCCCTCACCATCGGCGGTATCGCGATGCTGCTGGGCTTTGTCATCGGGGTGACCATCGGCGTGGGGGCCCCGCGGGGCCCAAAAAACGCGGCCGACTTCGGCCCCCAGGGCCACGCGATGCAGGGGGGGGCGAAACCC
>JBCDHO010000315.1:0-3795 GCA_038749855.1 Pseudomonadota bacterium | reverse complement strand
CTTCGTCCAACTTCGCCAGGTGCCAGGGCTGCAGTTCTGGCCGCTGTTCCAGATACCAGACGAAGCCGGTAATCAAGGCCAGCAGGCTGCCGAGCGTGGCAGCGAGGATCCAGCCGACGACGCGCTTCAGCAGATTATGGCGAAACATGCAGCAGAACCTTACGGGATCCTGGCTGGTGGCGGTGCTCCCAGAGAAACACGCCCTGCCAGGTGCCCAACGCAAGGGCACCGTCCAGAACCGGAATACTCAGCGACGTGGCGGTCAGGGCGGCCTTGATGTGGGCAGGCATGTCATCCGGCCCTTCCAGCGTGTGGGTGTATAGCGGGTCGTTTTCCGGTACCAGGCGATTCAGCCATGCCTCGAGATCAACACGGGCGCTGGGGTCATAGTTTTCCTGGATGAGCAGGCTCGCCGAGGTGTGCTGGATAAACAGGTGGCAGATGCCTTCCCGCACGCCGGTCTGTCCCACAGCAGCTCGCACCGAGTCAGTGATGTCGTGCAAACCCTGATGCGTCACCGCAATGCTTAGTTGTGTCGGCATGCGTTGATTGTCCCATAGCGATTGCCCCTCGTCCTGGCCAGCAGCGGGGAGGCTACCGTTTTCAACAACACGGTAAGATGTGCACACCGCGTCGGAGCAAGGCGGATTCATGGGAAGAATGCGTTGAGCAAAACTCTAAATATCAATAAGATAATAAGCTATCCTCTATTTTACTTGATAGCAACTGCGGTGTGCGCAGCGGTGTTCAGCGCAGGGCTTTATCCGGGCAAACTCTATCCGGACACGGCGGTAAATGCCCTCAACGCGCTCAACGATAATTTTGGCGCCTTGTTCCCGGCGATCATCGGTGCGACATTCCAGCAGATATTCCGCTTCGATCAGAGCCTGACGACAATCTTCCTCGCCCAGACGCTGTCTTACTGGCTCGGCGTGTTTTTGTTGTGCTGGGGGCTCCTTCGCCTGCAACTGGATCGAGCCTGGCTGGCATTCGCTGTCCTGATCGCCGCCATAAGCCCTTATTGCCTCAATTACCAGTTCCTGCTGCTGAAGGACAATTGGCTGCTGAATGCCTATCTGATCTTCTTTGGCCTGTTTTCCCTGACGCTGACCGTGCAACGCGGTCGTGTTTTTCTGCTGCTGCTCATGGTCGTTACCGCCTGCTTTCTGCTGCTCGTCCGCAACGGCTTTCTGCCGCTCGCCATCCCGCTCGCACTTTGCCTGGTGCTCACAGCCTGGGGACAATCGGTTAACAGGATGACGATGGGGAAGGGCGCTGCTGTACTGACCAGCACGGCGGTTCTGAGCTTTTGTCTGTCGTTTCTCGCGGATTGGACCAATGAGACGCTGTCCGAGGGACGGCGTCTGGATAACAACTATCGACTGGACACCTTCGCCGCTCGTGAGCAAATCGCCCTGTCCATGCTCACGGGACATTCGGGCGTGTCCCGCACGCTCAGCCCGACCACCCAGGCACGACTCGAGCACGCCTATCGAACGCGCTGGACCTGGTGGCGAGCGACGGTCGGCGATGAGACCAAGGACCTCGTTAATGACTTGCGTGAATCAGAAAGCGTTCGGGATGACTGGTGGGAAGCCGTCAAACGCGAGCCCCTGGTCTACGCGAAACATCGATGGAACATGTTCGCGTCCCACTTCAGTGGCTCCCTTCGTTTTAATGCGAAGCTGCTCGACCGAAACGTTCCCTTCGAGACGGAGCGCTACCAGCGGCTGACGGAAGCGCTTCGAATCGAGGAAATCGATAACGACCTGGCCTGGCGCGCCTACACGCTCTATATCCTCGGCTTTTTCTTCGTGATGCCGACGCTGGCGTGGATACCCTTGCTGTCCTTGCTGATGCTCGGCTGGAGTGCGGTTTTGCAGTTCAGGCAGGGTGCGCTGACACCCAGCGGAACCCTGCTTATCACCATGAACCTCGCCGCCTGGTCGTACATGAGCCCCTACATCTTGATGTTGAGCCATCCGGAAGCGCGCTATGTGTATCCGGCCCTGAGCCTGATTCTCTTTTCAATTCCTGTGTTTGCCGGACAGCTCCTGGAGCGGACCGCGATGCTTGAGCGCCGGGGTGGAGTCGCTACGGGCCAAGCGGCGGCACGGTAGCCTGCATGGCAACGCGCAGCCCAAGGAAACAACGCTGGCTAAGGACAGCACTCAAGACGCTGCTCGTACTGGTCGTGCTGTTGCTCGCCGTACTGGGCGTTGCTTACTGGTATTTCTCCACAGCGGACGCAAGAGAGCCCTCGCGCGTCGCCTTCGCGGAACATTGCGCAGCCTGTCACGGCACCGAGTTGGCGGGTACCGAGCGTGGGCCGTCGCTTATGCGTCCGCTCGATGATCCCAGGGGAGAGATGGCCCGTATCGCCGAGCAGATCATTGACCTGCATCCCGAACAGGACCTGGATGCCTGGCGTGCCTCCATTTCCTCCGAGAGTATCAAGGCGATTGCCCTGTACGTCAGCGAACGCCGTCAGCAGTGGCCAGCGACCGGGACATCCAAGCAATTGGCGTTCAGCGAGTCCCTGGTGGAGTCCCGCCATCATCGTTTCCGCATTGAGCGCGTGGCGGCCCTGGCGGGCAAGCCATATTCTCTTGAACCGCTCCCGGATGGCCGCGTACTGGTCGCAGAGAAATCGCGCGGCCTGTCGCTGGTTGAACCGAATGGGCAGCAAAGGTCACCCATTTCGGGCACTCCGCCTGCCTTCGACCCGCTGCTTAACCTCGGTGGCAACGTGCTTCACCTGGGTTCTTTACTTGATGTGCAGCGACATCCGGAGTTTCACCAGAACGGCTGGATCTACCTGTCCCATTCGCATCGTTGCGAGGCCAACTGCGGAACCCCCTGGCCCAAGTCCATGGTCCGGGTGGTACGGGGTCGGATTCGAGAGAACCAATGGGTCGATGAAGAAATCATCTGGTCCGTCGACCCGGGCTACTACACGGTGGTGCCGGACGCCGTCGCCTGTGGTCGCCTGGCCTTTGACGACGCCGGGCACGTCTACGTAACCGTCGGCGGAAAAGCGCCATACAAGCATCTGCATGACCTGGACACGCCCTACGGCAAGATTCACCGCGTTCGCGATGACGGCAGGGTGCCCGAAGACAATCCCTTCTACCTGCCGGCCAATCAGCGCGATGACGGTTCGACACAGCACACGGTCTACAGCTATGGACATCGAACCGTGCAAGGCCTGACCGCCCACCCGCAGAACGGCACCATCTGGAGCACGGAAATGGGGCCGCGCGGGGGTGACGAAATCAACCGGATCATGAATGGACAAAACTACGGCTGGCCCCTGTATACGGAAGGGCTCGGCTACAACGGAAAGCCCATCACGATCGGTACCGATCTGGGCCTGACCTTTCCGCGCGCAGCAACGATTGCACCGGTCGTGGACTTTTCGCCTGCGCCCGCGATTTCGAATCTCACGGTCTACGAGGGTGAGGCATTTCCTGCCTGGAACGGTGATTTTCTGGTTGGGAGCCTCAAGGCACGAACGCTCTACCGGGTGCGCGTGCGGAATGAAGTCGCAATCGAGGTTGAGAAGCTTGCAACGAACGTGGGCCGGATCCGCGATGTGGAAGTGGGTTCCGACGGCACGGTATACATCGCGGTGGAGCAGGGCGAGAGCGGCTTGCTGCTTCGAATGGTGCCGGAAGCGCATTCCGATTGAATCGATACTGGGATGTCAAGTAGCCACTCAACCAAGCCGAGGCGCGGTCAACCAGCGTGCAGGGACAGCGGCTCATCCACCCAAATGTAAACGACGGAACGCAG
>JBCDHO010000314.1:0-3819 GCA_038749855.1 Pseudomonadota bacterium | reverse complement strand
TGATGGCGGAGAAGAAGACCTCGCGCTCGGCTCGCGCTGCGAGTGCCTCTGCTTCTGGCGATTCTGATCCGGGGGCCAGGGCCGGAGTGTCAGTTAAGACGGCGACCTCCCGGGCAATCAGCGACGTGTCACAAAACAGGTCGGCCCCAAGCTGAGCGATGGGGATGCGTCGATAGCCGCCGGTCAAGGGGTCGACATTGGGTCGCGGCGGGTAGGGCGGTGAGAGCACCGAGCCCCAGGCCTGGTCGGTCAGGCCCATCATGAGCCGGATCTTTTCGGCGAAGGGCGACACCTCGTAATGGTGCAGGATGAACGGGGTTATCGTGGCCATGGTCAGAACTCACGCATCGTTTGAGTCAAGGCAGCAGGCAGCAGTCAGCGGACATCATGGAGCAGATGACTGACAGCCTGGGGCCGGGGGCGGTTCACCAAAACCCTGGTACTCAAGCCGCGCGGCGCTTGGCCTCCAGGCGTCCGGCAAACCAGGCCACCAGTAGGTAACCGGGCATTTCAATCCAGGTCCAGGCCGGCGTCTCCAACATGATCGCATTGGCGACACCAACGGCCAGGGACAGCACACCGACAATCATGGCCAGCAGAACGGGTCTGGATGCACCCAGTCGGGCGGCCACCCAGCCCCCGACAAAAGCCTGGCCAAGGTGCGCAACGATGACGCCGAGCCAGGCGAGGGCAGGCATGTCCTGAACCGCCGCCTTGAAGGCGTCCCGGTCCGCCATGGTCACACCCTCGGGCAAGGGAAAAATCATCGTGTTCAGCGTGATGACCGCAAAGTTGATCGCGCTACCGACGAGCAGGCCGACAATCACGGCCAGGACGTTCCTCAGTATATTTTTTAGGACAGGACTCACTGTTCTCCCCCAGTGTGTTTTCAAGCCAGTCTAGCGGACATCCGGCGGGTGCAATGGCCCCGCCTGATTCGACTCCGATCGCTTCCAGCTCCGCGCCCAGTAGATGAACGGCGTATCAATCACGGCGATCAAAAACTTGAACACGTACTTCGCGGCGGCCAGCTGCAGGGCGGTCACGAGATCAACAATGCCCCACCACACCACCAGCCCGTAGATCAGCGTATCCACCGCCTGGGAGAGCAGGGTGGAGCCCGTATTGCGCAGCCACAGGTGCTTGCCGCCGGTGGCGTTGCGGATGCGGTGGAATACCCAGACGTCGAAGGACTGGCTGAGCAGGTAGGCCAGCAGGGAACCGAACACGAAGCGCGGCGTCATGTTGAAGAGGGTCTGCGTCGCCTCGTTGACCTTGCGCGCAAACTCGGAGGTCTCTTCGGCGGTCGTAGGCTGATAGAGCAGGCTCAGCTGCGTCATGATCACCAGCGCCACGCTGACAAAAAAGCCCAGCAGTACGGCCTTTTGCGCTTCGGCTCGTCCGTATTTCTCGCTCAGCAGGTCCGTGGCAAAGAAGATGCTCGAGTAGAGAATGACGCCCATGCTGGTCTGCAGGCCGCCGATGACCGTGAGCTTGGGCCCCAGGATGTTCGCCAGCAGCAGGCTGAAAATCACCACGCCGTAGAGGCCCGTGCGGCCAAACAGGCGATAGCAGAGGACAGCCAGACCGAGGTCCAGCATCACGGTAATCAGCCAGAGCAGGCCCTGGTGATCGGCAAAGAGGTCGACGGGAAGCATGGCGGTTTATAATACCGGGCCGAAAAAACGGCGACAGTGGCCACTCAGCAATGCACAAGGTCTTCATCAAAACCTATGGATGCCAGATGAACGCGCGCGATTCCGAGCAGGTCTCGCAGATGTTCCTGGATCGGGGTGGCTATGCCATGACGCCGCAGGAAGAAGAAGCGGACGTCATCCTCATCAACACCTGCAGCGTCCGTGACCAGGCGGAGCAGAAGGCCCTGGGCAAGATGGGCCTCATGGGCCGCTATCGGAAGCGCAAGCCGCACGTGGTCTACGGCTTCCTCGGCTGCATGGCCCAGAGCCGCGGCAGTGAGCTGATCGACGATATTTCCCACCTCGATCTCGTGGCGGGCACGCAGAAGTACCACAAGGTCGTCGAGCACGTGGACACGCTGCTGAAGCGCCGCCTCGAGCGGCAGATGGACGACGTCCGCTTCAGCATCGTCGACGTGGAAGAAGAGGAAGGGTCCCAGAACACGATCCGCAATCACCAGCTGAAGCAACAGCAGGCGACCGCCTTCGTCAGCATCATGCAGGGCTGCAACATGAAGTGCACCTTCTGCATCGTCCCGTATACGCGCGGTAAGGAGCGCTCGCGTCCGATCGATGAAATCGTCGAGGAAGTGCGTGGCCTGGCCGAACGCGGTGTGCGTGAAGTGACGCTGCTGGGACAGACCGTGAACCTGTACGGTCGCTATGAATTCAAGAAGGTCGACAAAAAAAGCCCCTTTGTGCAGCTGCTCGAAGCGGTCCACGAGATTGACGGCATCGAGCGCATCCGCTTTACCTCACCGCACCCGATCGGCTACCGGGACGACCTGATCGACGCCTTCCGGTATCTGCCCAAGCTGGCTTCGCACGTGCATTTCCCGCTGCAGTCCGGCAGCGATACGATCCTGCGCGCCATGCACCGGCCCTACAAGGCCGAGAAGTTCGTGGAGATCTGCGAAAAGATGAAGGCCGCCCGGCCGGACGTGGCCATCACCACGGACATCATCGTGGGCTTTCCTGGCGAGACCGAGGCCGATTATGAGGCCACCAAGGAAGTCGTGCGGCGCGTCCAGTTCGATAACGCCTTTGTGTTTCGCTACAGCAAACGCCGGGACACGCCGGCAGCCGACATGGACGATGCGCTGCAGCTGCCCGATTCGGTCAAGGAAGCGCGCAACCAGGACCTGCTCGCCCTGGTGAACGACATTGCCCGCTCAAAGAACGACCGGCTCGTCGGCGAGGAAGTGGAAATCCTGTGCGAGGGCGTGAGCAAGACCAATCCGGACACGCTCATGGGCCGGACTTCGCAGAATAAGATCGTCATCTTCGAAGGGAAGGCGGAGCGGCACACGGGCGAGCTGCTCAAGGTCCGTATCCACGAGACCACCGGGTTTACCCTCTACGGTGACCTGGTGCTCGACGGTGTCCAGACCCGGGCGGCCCAGACGTTGGATCTGGTCACCGTCGCTTGAAGCGCTGGCCGCCCCGGCCTGGGGCGGGCTCAGCAGCGCCAGCTGCGCAGACCGTTCAGCAAGCGTTCAAGGCACAGGCACCAGTCGCGCCAGCAGCGCGTTCAACACCTCGTCCTCCTCGCCCTGCACAATCGGCGACGGCAGCGCCAGGTCCGGCGTCACGCCGTCCGTTTTCCGTGCACCGGAGGGTCGTATGATGTGGGACTTCGGGAAGCCGACACTGATCCCCGTATTGGGCAGCTGAAACTGCTCCATGGAGCCATAAGTGGTGGCCATGTCGGACGTTTTTTCACCGGCCACGGTACCAAATCCATAGTCCTGGATGACGGACGCTGCGTTGACGGCATTCGAATAGCTGTGCCGGTTAATCAGCGCATAGACCTTGCCTTCGAAGCGCTGGCCGTCGCGGGGCTCGGCGTAAGGCAGTTCGAAGGGGAACATTTCACCGCGGGGAACACGCTCATATTCGCGAGCGAAGCGGGCGGAGACGCTGTTTTCGTCTCCACCGGAGGCCTCAAGACGCGCAGCGTTTGAAGCGGCTGCCTCGTCGCTGGATCGAATCAGAAACTCCGCGTAAAAGCGGAACGGCTCGTCGGCGAACCAGGCAATCATGGGGTCGCTGAAGGAATTGTCGCCGCCAGGGTTCTGTCTCAGGTCGATGATGAGTTGCTCAGCACCCTCGGCGATGATGT
>JBCDHO010000313.1:0-3853 GCA_038749855.1 Pseudomonadota bacterium | reverse complement strand
CACGATGCCGACACCGGAACTCAGAGCGGCCAGAATGTCGATGACCAGCGGTGCGGCGTGATAGGCCGGACCGGTGACCAGCCCTCGATCCAGGCCGGGTCGGTAGCTGGCGGGGGTTTCCGGTCCCTGGGGCACATCGGGGACCGGGTCGTGTTTGAACACGCCCTTGGGTCGCCCGGTCGTCCCCGACGTGTAGAGCATGCGACTGCCAAGCTGCGGGTCCTCAATGTCGCTGCCATCCTGCGCGGCCAGCGCCTGCCCGTAGTCCTCAAAGCCCTCTAGAGATCCGCCGCAGGCCAGGGCCAGACGAACCTTCGGCGCCTTGGCACGGGCAGCAACCGGCGGCTGGCCAAGGCGTGCGTCGGCGACGAAGGCGAGGGCATCGCAGTTGTCGACGATGTAGCCGATTTCCTCGGCATTCAGATGAAAGTTGATCGGTGTGAAGCGGAGCCCGGCCCGCGTGGTGGCCATGAGCACCTCCACGAACTCGCAGCAGTTGCGGCTGACGTGTGCGACGCCGTCACCGGGCCCCAGCCCATGCGCCCGGAAGAGACGTACCAGGCGGTTCGCGTTCTCGTTGAGCTGCCGGAACGTGCGCTCGCCGAAGGCCGAGGTGACGGCCATGACGTCCCCCTGGGTATGGGCGTAATACGCAACCAACATGCCCGATTCGATGGCGCGCTCGAGCGATAGGTCGCCCGCGACCTGCTGTTTTGAAGCCATTCCCCTAAGTCCCCCTCACGCTCTTCCCAGAGTGTACGCCCTGACCGGACGTGGTCGTAGGTCCCGTGCGCGGGCCGGGCCCGAGGACCGTGCCATTGAGGCATCTGCGGCAGGGTCTTTTGGGATCGGTGTCGCAGAATGCGTTTTCGGACAAATCGATTGCAAACAGCGCTGTGAAGTGCTGTTAGAATGCGCAACATCAGGATGAATTTGCGAATTGACCCACAGTTTGTTCGTTGATCCAGCAGTTTCTGACACGGCAGCCATTGGCGCCGCCGCCTCCGAAACCGCCCGTCGTCTGGCGGACCCAGGCCGAATGGCACCCTGATGAACCGTTTAATCCAGCGGGCCCTGCGACCCGTCGTTGGCTTCGCACGCTGAATAGGGAAGGAATCTATGTCGCTCCCGAAGGAGATTTACGCCAACCGGCACGGTGCCGGCGGCGAACTGCAGACCTGGGACGTGGCCGCGGTACACGCCGTGGTCAGCCAGACCCAGGACCAGGCACAGCGCTCGACAGAGCGCGCGCTCGACCAATCCGGACTCCTGCCGGCGATCGCCAAGATCGACCAGCTCGTCGATGAGTTCGATCGGCCCGGGCGGGTCAGCGTAGCGCGCTCCATCGACGAGCAGGCCCGCAGCAAGCGCAAGCAGAGCCTGATCGCGCAGCTCCATCAGACCCCGGAAGGGCAGTGGGTGCTGTTCCCCAACGATGCCCGCGGTGGTCGTCGCTGGCTGTTCCTGGACAGCCCGGAGCTCGATTCCGATCAGTGGCTTGCGCTGCTGGACGTACTGACCGCCGGCAAGAACAGTGTGCTGTGGCCGACCGGTGCTCTGGTGAAGGCCCTGCGACCGCTGGTTCCGCGGGAACTGACGCATGATCTGAAACTGCCCTCCGGCGCGCTGCTGCGCCTGGGACTCATGGCTTACCGGGATCCTGCGGCCACGCGTCTGACGACGGAGCGCGAGCGCACGCATCGCCCCTCGACCACCATGACGCACCTGGACCGCCTTGAAGCCGAGAGCATCCACATCATCCGCGAGGTGATGGCGCTGGCTGAGAATCCGGTGCTGCTGTACTCCGTCGGCAAGGACAGCTCCGTCATGCTGCACCTGGCGCGCAAAGCCTTTGCCCCGAGTGTGCCGCCATTCCCGCTGCTGCACGTCGACACCCGCTGGGAGTGCCAGGAGGTCTACGACTTCCGCGATGCGATGGCCAAGGAAAGCGGCATGGATCTGATCGTCCATATCAATCCGGAAGGGATCGAGAAAGATATCAACCCCTTCGATCACGGCAGTGCGCTGCACACCGACATCATGAAAACCCAGGCGCTCAAGCAGGCGCTGGACGAGCACAAGTTCGATGTCGCCTTCGGCGGTGCCCGGCGCGACGAAGAGAAGAGCCGGGCCAAGGAGCGCGTGTTCTCGTTCCGGAACGAAGCACATCGCTGGGATCCCAAGAACCAGCGGCCGGAACTGTGGAATCTGTACAACGCGCACAAGCGTAAGGGTGAGAGCATCCGGGTGTTCCCGCTGTCGAACTGGACCGAGCTGGATATCTGGCAGTACATCTATCGGGAATCCATTCCGATCGTCCCGCTGTACTTCTCCGCGGAGCGTCCCGTCGTGACGCGCGACGACATGCTGATCGTTGTCGACGACGACCGCATGGCGCTGTATCCGGATGAGAAGGTTGAGATGCAGCACGTCCGCTATCGGTCTCTGGGCTGCTACCCTCTGACCGGCGCCTTCGATTCCAAGGCAGCGGATTTGTCCGACATCCTGCTGGAGCTGCTCGAGAGCCGGGTCAGCGAGCGGCAGGGACGTGCCATTGACCGTGATGCCGGCGCATCCATGGAGCAGAAGAAACAGGAGGGCTACTTCTAATGGCCGTTGCACAAGTCACCACGAACATCGCGGCTCCGGAAAAGATCGAGCAATACCTGGCGAATCAGGCGCGGCTCGACATGCTGCGCTTCATCACCTGTGGCAGCGTCGATGACGGCAAGAGCACGCTCATCGGCCGCATGCTCTACGAGGCGCAGATGATCTTCGAAGATCAGGTCAGCGCGCTCAAGAACGACTCCAAGCGTCAGGGGACGCAGGGCGGCGATATCGACTTCGCGCTGCTCGTGGATGGCCTGGCCGCCGAGCGCGAGCAGGGCATCACGATCGACGTGGCCTACCGCTTTTTTGCGACCGAGCATCGCAAGTTCATCGTCGCGGACACGCCCGGACACGAGCAGTACACCCGTAACATGGTCACCGGGGCATCCACCGCGGACGTGGCCGTCATCCTCATCGATGCGACTCAGGGTGTCCTGACGCAAACGCGCCGGCACTCGTTTATCACCTCGCTGCTGGGCATTCGCCACGTGGTGTTGGCGGTCAACAAGATGGACCTCGTCGACTTCGACCAGGAGCGCTACCACGCGATCGTCGAGGAGTATGAGGAATTCGCCAAGGCGCTGGACTTCACCTCCATCACCTCGATCCCCCTGTCAGCCCTTGATGGCGACAACGTGATCCAGCAGTCCCAGCGTACGCCCTGGTACAACGGTCCCACGCTGCTCGGCTTCCTGGAAACGGTCGAAGTGCGCGCTGCCGAGCTGGAACACGGTTTCCGCTTCCCGGTGCAGTGGGTCAATCGCCCGAACTCCAACTTCCGCGGCTACTCCGGCACGATTACGGCCGGCACCATTAACCGTGGGGATGCGGTGCGCATCCTGCCGGCCGGCGCGGAGGCTAAGGTCGAAGAGATTTTCCTGGCAAATGATCCGCTGGACACCGCGGTTGCTGAGCAGGCGGTCACCATCACGCTGGACCGGGAAGTGGATGCCAGCCGTGGTGATGTCATCGTCGCTGCGTCGAATCCCTGCGAGGTCTCTGACCAGTTCGAGACGTCACTGGTTTGGATGGACGCCGACGAAGGTTTCATCGGCCGTTCCTACTGGATCCAGATGGGCACCATGCGTGCCAACGCGACCATTACTGACATTAAGTTCTGCTACAACATCAACACGTTGGAAGAGCTTTCGAGCCGGTCCCTAAACCTCAACGATATCGGCCGGGTGACGCTGAGTATCGATCAGCCGATTCCCTTCGAGCCCTACCGCGACTGTGCCGGGCT
>JBCDHO010000312.1:0-3861 GCA_038749855.1 Pseudomonadota bacterium | reverse complement strand
GTCCTCAGCGGGGAACAGCAGGGTCATGGTGTCGTAGTAGAAGCGCTCGGGTTCCGTTGGGTGCGGCATGAACCGCATCAGGAACACGCCTTCGGGATGCATGCCGATCTGGACGTTCGGAAACACGCCGGTGGCCCAGCTGTCAGTGAGCTGGCCGTCGGTGAAATGGTCGTAGTCCAGGCCCACACGCTTGGCGCGCTCGCGCTTGGCCTGGGCGATGGCGCTGCGCACATCGCGGGCCGAACCCTGCCAGTCTTCGGGGTTCATGCTGGCCTCGACCATCATGTATTCGAGGCTGGCGTTCATGGCCTCCTGGTCTTCCTGGCGCTGGGTCTTGACGGCAATCGGCACGAGCATGCGGCTGTAGCCGTGCGGGTACAGGTCCACCTGGACCCCCATGTCGTCCATCACGTCCTGTGTCTCCGGATGCACCGCGTGCAGGTGATAGGTCTCGTAGAACGCGTCCACACCGGTTTTCCAGTTGGCGCCCCACTCGCTGACCACGTGGCGCACACACACCATCTTGTCGAGCTCGTAGGCTTCCAGGTAGCCCTCGGGCAGGCCAAGGCGCTCCTTGAGGGGCGGCGCGTCATCGTCGAGGTTGATGAAGATCAGCCCCGCATGCCGTTCACAGCGGATTTCCCGCATGCGGATGTTGTCGCAGAGGGCGCCTTCCCGGAAGGTCTCGCGGTCCGTTACGTGGGTGCACTCGCCATCCAGGGCGTAGCGCCAGGAATGAAAGGAGCAGGTGAACTGCATGACGCTCCCGCGATCGTTGTGCACCAGGCGATTGCCGCGGTGCACACAAACGTTATAGAAGGCCTTCACGTCACCGTCGTCCTGGCGCACCACCACGATGCTCTCGTGACGAAGCCGGTAGACCGAGTAGTCGCCCGGCTCCGGCAGGTCAGACTCAACGGCAGCAATCAGCCAGGCGCGGGTCCAGAGCTGATCCCATTCCGTGTCCATGAACGCCGGGTCGTAGTAGGGCTCGTTAGGAATAAGACCGGTGCCGTTATCGATGTACGGCTGTTTCGCTTCGAGGTTATCGGGCCCGGCTTGCGGGTCGATCTGCCAGGTTTCCACGATGTTGAGCTTCATCTTGTCCATCTTGCTGACCTTCATTGGGTGCCGGCCGTGTGCGAAGGCCGGCGTCTTGAGCGATGTGCGGACCGCCAGCAGTGTGCCAGCGGTCCGGTTGCAGGGGGCTCAGGCCGCCTTGTTGGCCTCACCGAATTCACAGTAGGGTTCTTTCTGTACCAGCCCGAGCGCGAAGGACATCTTCACCATACCGACGATCACGCCGAGGCACATGGAGACGTTGAGGATTTCCTCTTCGCTGAAGTGGTGTCGCAGCTTCTCGAACAGCTCGGGCGTGAGTTCGCCCTCGCGGTTATCGAGTGCGATCTGGTCCGCCAGCTCCATCACGGCGACCTCGTCTTCGGGGAAGCTGCTGTAGTCCTGGACCCACATGGCCTGGACCTGGTCCTCGCTGTAACCCTGGGCGATGACGCTCGGCACGTTCTGGTTGTTGCAGGTGCGGCACCCGTGGCTCATGGACAGGCGCAGGCGCGCCAGCTGCATGTACTTCTCCGGGACACGTCCCTGGAAAAACAGCTTCTGGTAGAACTCGACCATGGCGAAGTTCAGCAGCTCCGGGGCCTTGGCAAAGACCTGGACAAAGGTTGCGTCCCCGGTGAGCTCCTGGAGTGCATCAAAGGCCGCGCGTGCGCCCTCGTCCATGTCTTCCGGCGCCACGCGGCTGAGTACGGTTTCAATCATGGTTCAGTCCTCGATCTTGAAGTAATCCGGCTTACCACCGGGCCAGACAGCGCCCCATTGCTGGTTGCCGCCGTCCACGACCAGGACTTCGCCGGTAATGAAATTCCCGGACGGTGCCGACAGGTAGATCACCGCCTGGGCGATATCGAACACATCGCCGGTCCGGCGCATGGGGTTTGAATCCTTGAACCGTTCGGCCGCCCCGGGGGGATACACATCAAAGCCTTCCGTCTCAATGCTGCCGGGCGACACGCAGTTCACCCGGATGTTCAGGGGCGCCCACTCAGTGGCCAGGGTCTTGGACAGGTAGATCACGCCGGCCCGGGCCGCACAGGTGTGCGCCACCTGCGGCATGCCTTTCCAGACATTGGCCACGATGTTCACGATGCTGCCGGCCTGGTTCGCGTCCCGCCAGCGGCGCGCGGCCGCCTGCATCATGTACCAGCTGCCGTTGAGGTTGGTGTCGATGACCGCGTTCCAGCCTTTGACGCTGAAATCGATGGCTGCCTGCGGGAACTGTCCGCCGCCGTTGTTGACCAGCGTATCGATGCGTCCGTAGCGCTCCCAGGTCTCGCCCATGAGCGCATCGACCTGCTCCGGATCCCGGATGGTCATGGCCTTGTGATGAATATCCCGCCCCACGAGCGCCTTCACCTGGCTGACGGTGTCTTCGAGCTTGTGTGATCGACGACCGCAGATAACGACTTCGGCGCCGAGGCGGCTAAACAGAAACGTCATGGCCTTGCCCATGCCGGATCCGCCGCCGGAGATGATGAACACCTGTCCTTCGAGCAGGCCGTCGGCGAACACGGTCGGATGCGAAGCAAGCTCTTCGGGGCTCATGCCCCAACGCTTTGGCTGTGCATCAGCCTCGCCGTTCGCGCCGTTGCGCCGGGCCTCGGGCGACGATGCGCCATTGACACCTTTGTCGCCGCGCGCAGTGGTCGTCGATTCGCGTGCGGCTTTGGCAGCGTCGTCCGCGGGCGGTGTATCGGGATTGGTGATCGAACTTGCCATAGGTTGCTCCTACCCGCCGCCGAGGCCAAACACGGAGACGCTGGCCACGTTTCGGTTCGGCACACCACCCAGGTTATGGGTAAGGCCGAGGGCGGGGTTGTCCAGCTGCCGCTCACCGGCACGGCCGAGCAGCTGGGTGTAGATTTCATAAGCCATGCGCAGGCCGCTTGCGCCGACCGGGTGGCCAAAGCATTTCAGCCCGCCGTCCGGTTGACAGGGTAAAACGCCATCGAAGTCGTAGCGCCCATCGAGCACGTCGTCGATGGCCCGGCCCGGCTCAGACAGTCCGAGGTCTTCCATGAGCACCAGCTCGGTAATGGAAAAGCAGTCGTGCACCTCGAACAGGTCGAGCTCTTCGAGTGGATTACTGATGCCAGCCTCCGCGTAAGCGCGCTCGGCCGCCAGGCGCGTGGTGATCGTGTGGGCGCCGTCCCACTCGCTGCTCGCCTGCTCCCAGCCATTGCTCGGTGCCAGCTGCATGGCCTTAATGGTCACGAAGTCCTGGTGACCGAGTTCACGGGCATGTTCTGGCGTCGTCACGATCGCGCAGGCGGCGCCGTCACTGACGCCACAGCAGTCCAGCACCCCCAGGGGGTAGGCCACCATCGGCGCGTTGAGTACATCGTCCTCGGAAATCGCGCGGCGCAGATGCGCCTTTGCGTTCTTTAGGCCGTTGTCGTGGGACTTTTTCGAAATGTGCGCCATGGCGCGGCGCAGCTCGTCCACGCTGCGCCCGTGCTTGCGCGCATAGGCGGTGGCGAGCTGTGCGAACGACCCCGGCGGCGTGGCGCTCGGTTGCCACAGATCCTCAAAGGTGCCCTTGGCACGATCGGGGAGCCCGGCAAAGCCCGTGTCCTTGAGCTTCTCGACACCCATGGCCAGGGCCACGTCACAGGCACCGGCGGCACCCGCGTAGGCGGCGCCGCGCAACGACTCCGTACCCGTCGCGCAAAGGTTCTCAACGCGTGTGACGGGTACGTTGGGGAGCCGCAGCGCCTGGCTCAGGGGCAGGCCGGACTTCCCTGTTCTTTGTTCCTGGTAGAACACGCCCAGCCAGGCGGC
>JBCDHO010000311.1:0-3878 GCA_038749855.1 Pseudomonadota bacterium | reverse complement strand
GTGAGAAAGTGCTCATGACCCTGGCCGGTGACCGGATGGTCAGGCTCGACCTCAAAACCGTTGGCGGCGAGCCAGTTCAGTGACGGGCCGGCATGATTAACGAACAAGCGGGTCAGCGCGGGGTCGGATGTGCCCCGGTTGATGCGCATGATGTCATCGAAGTGGGCGGCGGGTGAGTCCTCGATGTTCTTCGCTTCCTGGAACACGGTATCGGCCGCTGCGACCTGGCCGGCGGAGCGGTCCAGCGTGCCGCCGAGTATCGCAGCCTGTTCGATAAGCAATACGCGCTCGGAGCGCTCGGCGGCGAACAGCGCCGTCGGCATGCCGGCAGTGCCACCACCGATCACAATCACGTCCCAGGGCGCCGAAGCGTCGCTGACGCCCAGCCGGGGCAGGGTTGCGAGGGCAGCAAGCGCGCCACTGGCGTGAAGCATCTGGCGGCGGGTAATCATGAACGGTTCATTGACATCTTTCAGCCCCTCCGGTTTCAGTTTGGCCGGTCTCGCTAGGCATAACCCGCCGCCGCCAGCGCATGCCGCTCGGCAATGCTGGCATCGGCAGCGACCGCCATCAGCCGGCCTTTGAGCATGGCGTTGGCTTCCCCGCTCATTGCGTCCATGGCCAGTCCGGCCTGGTGGTTATCCTGCAAGCGCTGCTCCATGGCAGGTCGGGTTTCGCCGTCGTAGTGAGCCAGGGCCGCCTCCAGGCTGGCGTCGGTCCACTCTGTCACATTCCGCGGAAGTCTTTCCAGGAGGGCATGGATGTTCTGGACGGCGATGTTCATGCCCTGGCTGCGTGCCGGATGCATGGCGTGACAGGCATCGCCCACCAGGGCAGCGCGTTCGCCGGTCCAGCGCTGGGCCAGCACGCGGGTAGGCGGGTAGAGTCCGTCGAAGCGCAGGTCATCAAGGGCCAGGGACGGTGCCAGCCTGTGCAAGGCGCGGCGCAGACCCCCGGCGTCCAGGCCGCGCCAGTGATCGAGCTCATCCCGCTTCAGGGGCAGCCCAACCTTGCAGCAACCACCGGTGCGTGGAATAGCGGCGATGATGCGCTCCTCGCCGAGGCACACGAGCAGGTCGTTGTCCGGGTTGTCCACCGTAGACCGACCGAAGAGCACGCCGATCGGATTGGTGTAGCGGTGGACCTCCGCATCGATACCCAGGGCCCGACGCACGCCGGAAGCCGAGCCATCGGCGCCGATGAGCAATCGGTAGTGCACCTCGGTCGGGGGTTGGTTTCGCTGTTCGACCTTGACCGTTCCCGGTGACGTCAGGCGCCAGCGGCGAATCGGACAGATCATTTCAAAGCGGGGGTTGCGTGCCGCCCCGTCGAGGAGAACCTGGCTGATGCGTTCGTGGTTGAGGAAGCGGTAGGTCGGATGGGGCAGTTCAAGGCCGGAAAGGTCAACGGTTAGCAGGGCGTCACCGTGCTCGTCGAACCAGCGCGTACCGCGGCGTGGCTCCGCGCCCGCGTCCAGCAGTAATGAGAGCACGCCCCACTGCTCCAGGATCTCCAGCGTTCGCGGCTGCAGGTGATCACCCCGGGCCGTATCGAGCGGCGCGTCGGAACGCTCGAGCACGGTCACGGAGCAATCGCGGTCGTATAGGGCGGCGGCCAGCGCCGGCCCGGCGATTCCGCCGCCGATGATCAGCACGTCTGTGGTAATCGTGGTGGTCAGAGTGGCGGGCTCCTGCGGATAGGGTGCGGGCCGGCAGGGTGTACCGGCCGCGAGGGGTCAGTATAGTCGACCCACCACGCCGCACCGTCGCTTACCGACAGCCCGTGTTTCCACAGTGGCCCATGCTCCAGCAGGTTGCACTTCAGGTACTCCTCGAACTCCTGCCGCACGCAGGCTGGCAGATGACCGCCTGATGCGTCGATCGCTGCAGAACCTGACCGGGCCCGGACCCCCAACTCCTCGCTGCAAAAGCTGATCAAAGGTCTCGGATCAATAGCGGGCTGAACCGGCATACCCACCGGTATGCGGCAGCGGAAAACCCGCGGACTGGAAAGTCGGGCGCTGGTTACCTTGATTCAAGGTAGGAAAGGATTCTCGAGGGCACATGATTACACTGAAATCACCGATGAGACTACCCACCATTGCGGTTCTGCAAGGGTATCTGACCCGGCAGCCGGAGCAGTCGAACATCTCCGTGGACGGAATTTTCGGTTCGGAAACCGGCCGTGCCGTTCGACAGTTCCGGGAAGAGAACCGTATGCATCCCTCCAACGAGGTCAACTACGACGTCTGGCGGGGAACGGTAGGCTCCCAGTGGCAAATCATTGACTCCGTAGACCGCACGGATCCGAACATCCGTGATGACCGTGACCTTGGCCCCTACCAGCAAACGCTTTTGCAGCAGTTCGGAATTTCCTTTGGCACACCCCTTGTGATCCAGGACGTGTGCCAAAGCGCCCGGAATGGGCAGGTCGTGTTGCTCCGATTTCACGGGCATGGCAGCCCTGGCGTGATGAACGTAGCGAGCGGTACTCGAGCCGATACGGGGGGCAGTTTTGCCAGCCAGTATGGGCAATCCTTCGACCGCTCGTTGCGCCAGCTCCGGCCAATCTTCGCGCCCTTTGGAAGCGTCGAACTGCACGGCTGCCGCGTTGGACAAGGCCGGGCCGGACGGGAGTTGCTGACCCGAATGGCTGCCGCCCTGGGCGTCCCTGTCACCGGAGGGGTTCGCCGGCAGATGGGCGGAGGCACTTCCAACTTTCGCTTTGAGGGGCCGACAACAACGGTCTGCCCCAACGGGCTCAGCCTGGTCTCCTGGGCGCGAAGAACCTGCTCCGCTAGCTTGCCCCGGCCCCACTAAGTTTTGCGTCAACGCGACCTTCGCGGCTCTGGTGCCGCGCCCCCTCATCTGAATTGGCCTTCCGGTGCTCGGATCGCCGTGTAGCGTGTGCTCAATATCGAGGAAGGATCCGAGGCCTGTGTCCTTCACGAGGATGCGCTAGCTCCACGAGTTGCCAGGACGGCGAGCAAGGGCCGGGATGAAGATGCGCTGCGGAGCCGGCTTAAGTCCCCGTCGAAGCGGTATCCCCACTACGGCTATTCGACGCTCCAAGACATGCGCCGCACTGGAGAACTGGTTATCAACACCAAGCGCTCGGAGCCGCCATGGACAGGCAAGAACTCCGTGGCGGATTTTTCGCTGGCGTGCCGTTAGGGGAGTCATAGGCAACTAAGCCCGGACCAGGCCCAAAGCGGCGCGTGTCCCAGAAAACCGAGGAATGACCCATGAATCGAAGCCTTAAAACGTTCGTCGCCACCCTGCCGCTGGCCCTTGCGGCCTGCGCCACGCCCACCATGGACTCTTCATCCCAGCCCCAGAGCTCGGGTGGTCTCGGCCTCGAGGGCCCGCCCTACGGTAACGGGCCGGTGGAACTCTTTATCGACGGCACGGCCAGCAGCGGTTGCGAGTGGCGCCTGATCGCGCGCTATGCGACGGACACGGCGCCCCACGCCATCGACATTCGGCAGGTGTACACCGATGGCCGCGATGGGAGAGTCCTCGCTGAATCGGGTACCGCGGAGTACCTGCCAAACGACAACATGGACATGAGCCGCCTCGTTGACGGTGCGGTCGAGACCGAGCTGTGGTCGTGGAGTGAGCCCATGGGCTGTGCGGACATCAAGGCCTCGATCATGGTCGGCGAGTGCTACGAGGCGCCCTGCCCCCGCTACGTCGCTGGTGAAAGCCGCGTCCCGGTGATGCTCGAGGTTTCTGCGCCCTAGAGGGGGGTGGGCGTCGCGCTGTGGCCTCGGCCGGCGTAGACAGGACATGGCTCGATTCGCTTGGCGGTCCCGAGGAATGCACTGCTTAACTCAGGGCACGGGGACGAAGCGATAGGTTTTGTCTGAGTCTTCGGAC
>JBCDHO010000310.1:0-3881 GCA_038749855.1 Pseudomonadota bacterium | reverse complement strand
GCGATGAACACGGCAAAGAGGCTCATGATCGATAGGAAGATGACCTGCTCGAGGGCCTCTCGCTGGAACGAGAGAATCTCGTCCATGTTCTGCTCGACCACCACCGCACCGATCACCGCCTTGTCTTCAGTCACGATAGGGTGGGTCGCGATGATCAGCTCCTGATCTTCCGTGAGCGGGCGTGTGGTGGCGTGCGGTTCTCCATTCAGCGCATAGCGGATGGCACGGCTGGCATCTTCCTGCGCCTGCTGCTCATCGATCGGCGGCTGCCAGTCCTCGCCGGTGGTGAGGTAGTGGAGGAGGGGACGGATCCTGCCCAGTGCCGCCTCCAGCCAGTTGTTCCCGCCATCGGGGTCCGTGCTGGGCTGCACGGTGCCCGTTTCTGCACGGACGCGCTCCTGGGCGTCAATGACCAGAATGCGCGCGCCGCTGTAGCCGAGTCCGCGGATGATCTCCAGCACTTCCGTGGAGCGCAGCACGATGAGGTTGAAGCTTTCCTTGCCCGCTTTCGGCAGTGTGCGCGTGTTGTGAACGATGGCTTTGCTCTCGGGATCGTCAACGTCCAGATAAGCGAGCCCGAAGTTCCGCCGCGACCCGATGAGCGACAACGGCAGCCGAAACTCAACATCAATACCCGCGTCGGTCCGTGCCGCGTAGCCGGATACCGCCTTGGTGGGCACGCCCTGCTCGGCGAAGCGCCACTGCGGGTCCATCTCGTAGGTCGTGAGCACGCCGGGCTCCGGCAGCGTGATCGTCAGCCGGCCGTCTTCACCGTCCGCCTTGATGAACGACAGCCGCAGGTGGTCAGCCTGATCGAGCCGCAGGTAGTCGGGGTCCCGGTAAACGAGCACGTCATCGCGAATGCGGGCGAACACGTGCAGCTGATCACCCCGCTCGCCGATCAGCAGCTTGAAGCCGCCATCGGCCAGGACGCCATCACCATCGCTGATCCCGAAACTGCGAAACTGATCGCGCACCGTGCGATCCCAATCGTCGTTGCGGCCGTCGATTCGGATTTTCTGCTGCAGCGGATGGGCATAGAGGGACTCGAACTGGGTCGAGGCGACCGGCAGATCGTCGAACAGGTCCTCGCGCCCGTTGAACAGGGTGGAAATGCCCTCGGCGGTGAGCAGCTGGGCGTTGGACTGGCCCTGGACCAGTAGCCGCTCCATCTCGATGAGCTGGCGATAGCTGAAGTAGGGGATCACCAGCAACGTGAGTCCGAGCAGCATAATCTTGGTGCCGAGCCGCGGACCTTTGTTGCCAAGTCGCTTCGCCATCAGTTGTCGCTATTCTTTCAGCGCCCGCGCCGGCTACTGCTCGGACCAGCGATAGCCGAATCCGTACTCACTTTTGATACAGGCGAACTCGCTGTCGACCTTCTCGAACTTCTTGCGGATATTGCGCATGTGGGTGTTGATGGTGTTGTTGGTCACCAGTGACTGCATGGTCGCATTCATGAGGGTCTCGTAGCTGACCGCATGGCCGGGCACGCGCACCAGCTTGGCCAGCATCCGGAATTCCGTGCCCGACAGATCGATTCGATTCCCACGCCAGGACACGAGCAGGGCGTCCTGATCCAGCGACAGCGCGCCAATCTTTCGAGCCGAGTCACTCGCATCCGCTTCCTGGCCCTCGCTGCGGGCTTCGTTGATGCGCAGCAGCGATGCGATCCGCTCGGCGAGATAATCGAGACTGATCGGCTTGGGCAGGTAGTCCCAGGCACCCAGACGCAACCCGGAGATCTTATCGATCTCGTTGATGCGCTCCGTCAGGAAGATGACCGGCAGGCTGGGTGCGCGAGTCAGCAGATCCCGGCACAGCTGAAAACCGCCGTCCACTTCTTCGCCCAGAATGATGTCGAGCACCGCAAGATCCGGGAGGCTCCCGGTCAGCCCCGCCAGAGCTTCCTCGCGGCTCGCATAGGCATTGACCTCGTAGCCTTTCTTGGTGATCGCGTCCGCGTAGTTCGCGCGCTGGTCGGGATCATCCTCGACGATGGCAATGATTTTGGCCATGAGCCTCCAAAGTGCCCGATTTGCTCTCTAACTGGCTGATAATACCCGTTTTTCTGGCGAGAAAGGCGAACCCGCACGCGTCCGCCCATGCGCGGCGGCGAGCGCCGGCGAGGACAGAGCTGAATATGCAGATTTCTGCACGAGCCCTCCGGTTTCTCTCCATCATTGCGCCGCGGGAGCGTGCTCTAATCCTGCCTATGAAAGTATTCGTACCGTTCGAAGAAGCATTGGTCGAAGAACTCGCACATGTGGGGGAGGCACTGGTTCCGTTCCGGCTGGACGCTCAGCGGGGTCGGGTTCAGTGGGAACAGGTCGAAGTGCTGGAGGGTGCCGATACCGCTCCCACAGCAACGGTGACCTCCGCGGCGCAGCCTGCGCTGGCGCTCGCACCGGAGTAAACTGCGGGGTCGACGCGGCCCGGACAGCACCCTGGAAACCTTCCTCGAGTTCTTCGAATACGTCGGCCTGGTGACCGGGCTGGCATGCGTTCTGCTGTTGATCCGGCAGAACATCTGGACTTTTCCCATCGGGCTGGTCTACGCCGCAGTGACGGTGGTTGTCCTCTACCACCAGCAGTTGTTCGTCAATCTGGTCGAGAATCTGTACTACCTCCTGATGAACGCCTACGGCTGGTACCACTGGTCCCGGCATGGCGGGGCGGCCGATCAGACATCCGAGCTGCCGGTGACACGACTCGCCCAGCGAGCCTGGCTGCCTCTGGTCGCCGCGGTCGCGCTGGGGACCTGGCTGGTCGCTACGCTGTTCGATCGCCTCTCCACCGCGGACCTGGTGTACTGGGACAGCTTCACCACGGTGCTGTGCTTTGCGGCAATGGCGCTGACCGCCCGCAAGATTATCGAGAGTTGGTGGCTGTGGCTGCTGGCCGACGTGCTCTACGTGGGTCTCTATGCCTACAAGGGGGTGATGCCCTACGCGGCGCTCTACGGTGTCTACATTCTGCTTGCGGTTTGGGGCTATCAGGCCTGGCGGCGAAGCATGAACGCGGCGCCCGCCACACCTGCGGAACCAGAAGATGCTGGCGCTGTGCGTCACGGGTCCTGAGTCCTGCGGCAAGAGCACGCTCGCAGCCGCTCTGGCGCAGCGGCTCGGCCGCCCGCTCGTGCTCGAGCAGGCCCGTGACCTGATGGCACCCGGCGTCCCGTACGATGAGTCGTTGCTTGAGCGGCTGTGTGCCGCGCAGGAGGCGGCCGAAGCGGCCGTGGCCGAAGCGGCTGCGTCTGAAACAGCCGTGGCCGAAACGGCCGTGGCCAAAGCCCCCGTGCTCGACACCGATGTCCTGGTTATCGCCGTCTGGTGGCGCGAGCGCTTCGCGCCAAGTGAGCACACGCCCTGGCCAACCTGGCTGGC
This sequence comes from Pseudomonadota bacterium, assembly GCA_038749855.1. Lineage (GTDB taxonomy): Bacteria > Pseudomonadota > Gammaproteobacteria > Xanthomonadales > SZUA-36 > Marinihelvus. The sequence continues at coordinate 495 of JBCDHO010000310.1, read as the reverse complement.
TGCCGCGCTGGCCCGACGGTCCCCGCGCCACTACCTGCTGTGTGAGCCGGATCTGCCCTGGGTGCCGGATCCCTTGCGAGAGTCCCCTAAGGATCGCCGACGCCTGCTCGAACGCTACCGGGCGCTGCTCAAGGGCGACGTCTTCAGCTGGCAATCGGTGACCGGGGTCGGACCAGAACGGCTCAACGGTGCCCTTGCGTCCTTGCCGGAGCCGCTGCGATCCGTTTGACGCGCGAGCGCCTCAGGCGGAACGCTTCAATGCGTTGCGGTGATCGTGGGGCGAGCGGCCCGTCCAGCGCAGGAACGCGCGGCGGAAATTGGTGGCTTCGGTGAAGCCCAGCAGCTCGCCGATCTGCTGCGTCGACAGGCGCGTTGCAGCGAGGTAGTCCTCGGCAAGCGCACAGCGATAGCGATCGAGAACCTTCTGGAAGCTTGTGCCCTCCTGGGACAGGCGCCTGCGCATCGTGCGCTCACTGGTGTTGAGCGCTGCGGCTG
>JBCDHO010000309.1:0-3882 GCA_038749855.1 Pseudomonadota bacterium | reverse complement strand
GTGATCATGAACAATTTGCTGTCCAACGCCATCCGCCACACGCCCCCCGGCGGCAAGATCACCGTGACCCTCACGGCGCGCGGCGACAGGGCAGAGTTCGCAGTGAAAGACAGTGGCCCCGGCATAGCCGAGTCATTCCGGCCGGAGTTGTTCGAGTGGTTCAAGACGGGCCCCCAGGCACCGGATACGCCCATTGCCGGCAGCGGTCTCGGGCTGGCGATTGCGCAGGAGTACGCGCGGCACCATGGTGGGACCATCGAACTGCTGGAATCGGAAACCGGGGCGCACTTTGCCTGGCGCACAGACAATGAACATGCTGAAGCTACTTAGCACCCTGTTGCCGAGCAAACTGTTGCCGAGCAAACTGTTGCCGAGCACCCTGTTGCCGAGCACCCTATTGCCGCGCGCCCTGTTACTGAGCGCCTTTCTGCTGTCCGGCTGTATGACCACGCCCGCTGAATCGCCTTCGGGGGACACGGACTGGCAGGACCTGCTGTCTTCCTACGCCGGCCTGAGTGATGCTCAGCAAGCCGCGGCGCTGAGTGCGGCTGAGGCGCGTTTTCATGCCGCGCCCGACGACCTGGGTCGTCTTGAATACGCCTATCTGCTCAGCGACCTTCGTCCCGCACCGAGCGAAGAGGACCTGCGCAAGGCCCGCCGACTCCTCAACGAGCTTGATCCACAGAGCGAACTCGCCGGCGCAGCGCAGCTGCTTGATGAAAAAGTGATCGAGCGCCAGGCCCTCCTGGCGCTGGAGGCTCAGCAGCGCGATCTCGAAGCGCGCTACCAGGACCTGTCCGTGCAGCTCAATGCACTGGAGGCAACCAACCAGACCCTGCAGGCGCAGTACGAGGACTTACGCGCCAAGCAGCGGCAAACACAAGACCAGCTTGATTCTCTTAAGGACATCGAAGCGCGGATGATAGAAAGCGCCCCAACCGACACTGAGCCACTCCCAGACACAGCCCCAGCTCCAGACCTGGACCAAAACTCGGACCTGGCCACGGATCAGAACCAGAACCAGGCTTCGGACCCGGGGCCAGACCCGGTCTCAGACCCAGACTCGGATGGCGTTCAGGACGGTGGAGCGAACTGACATGCCCCCTTCCAATCCCAACCGAATCTTGCTGGTCGATGACGACCCGTCCCTCCTGAAGCTGCTGAGTATTCGGTTGCGACGTGAGGGCTACACGGTTGTCGCCGCAAAAACGGGGCCTCAGGCGCTGACGGCCATGGAGCAGCAGGCCATGGACCTGGTCCTGACCGATCTGAAAATGGACGGCATGGATGGCCTGCAGCTGCTTTCGGAAATCAAACACCGCTTTCCCGGTGTGCCCGTGCTGTTGCTGACGGCCCATGGCACCATCCCCGACGCGGTGCTGGCCACCAAGACCGGGGCCTACACGTTTCTCGGCAAACCGGTGGACGATGGCGAGTTGCTTAACGCGATCGAGGAAGCCCTGGAAACCCGCACCCCCGGTCCCCGGACGCCGCAGCCCGATCCCGCTTTGAGCAGCTGGCGCGACGACATCATTACGCGCAACGGTGCTATGGAGACGCTGCTGGCGCAGGCAGCGCTGGCCGCGCAGACCAACGCGAGCATATTAATCGAAAGCGAAAGCGGCACCGGCAAGGAACTGCTCGCCAAAGCCGTACATCGCGCCAGCCCGCGTCACGACGAGGCCTTTGTTTCCGTCAACTGCACCGCCATCCCCGAAAGCCTGCTGGAGAGCGAGATGTTCGGGCATCGTAAGGGCGCCTTCACCAACGCGCACACGGACCGGCTGGGGCTCTTCCAGCAGGCCGAAGGCGGAACCCTGTTCTTCGACGAGGTCGGAGACATGCCGTTGTCGTTCCAGGCCAAGCTGCTCCGTTCACTGCAGGAGCGGATCGTCCGACCCGTCGGCTCCGACGAAGAAGTGCCGGTGGACGTGCGTGTGATCTCTGCGACCCATCACGACCTGGAAAAAGCGGTGGAGAACGGGCACTTTCGGGAAGACCTCTACTACCGCTTGAACGTGGTCAGCCTGAAGCTGCCGCCCCTGCGTGAGCGGCGCGAGGACATCCCGACCCTTGCGCGACACTTTCTGCGCAAATTCGAGGGTGATGGCATGGCCGAAGGCTTCAGTCCGGAGGCCCTGGAGCGCCTGGTCTCCGACCGCTGGCCGGGAAATGTCCGGCAGCTGGCCAACGTCGTCCAGCACTGCAAGGTGCTGTGCCGCTCCAGACTGATTCCGCTCAGCCTTGTCGACCATGCGCTACGCGGGAAGCAGCAGAACCTGACACCCTTCGCAGAGGCGCGCGACGGGTTTGAAAAGGCCTATCTGACGCGTTTGCTCAAGGCGACGTCAGGCAACGTGAGCCAGGCGGCCCGGCTGGCAGAACGTAACCGCTCTGAGTTCTACAAGCTGTTGAAAAAGCACGGCCTGGAAGCGGCAAGCTTTCGCGACCGCGAGTGACTCCAGAACCGCATCAGGAATAAGGTACTCCGCTTTATCGCGGTGCTGGTGCTGACAGAGGCCACCGCGCTGCTGGGTGCCGTTAGCAAGGTCCCGGCGCGACGCGCCCGCGCGGCACGCCGTTCAGCTCCGACTCAATATAATCACCCCGTAAACCACGAGTGAAATCACGATGTAAGCGAAATCAACGCGCCTACGCCGCTGCGGATCGCTGCGCGCGTGGAAGATGTCCAGCACCATCTGGTGCAGCAGGAAGGTGTAGAGCACGTAGTAGAAAAAGGGAATGAAGTGCACCGCCCAGGAGTAATTGCTCGCCTGCTTTCCGAACCAGGACAGAATCCAGTCGATCTGCGCGTAGATGCCGATCAAGCCGAGGAAGGCGTTGAGGAACATCCAGCGAACCCGGTCAACGCCAAAGATGGCCACGTAAAAGACCACGTAGACCAGGCAGGCGAAACCGCCGTGGAGGTACAGAAAGGGCAGCGGCGGCCCGTTCTCCGCATACGCCATAAAGAAGCCGGAGAGTCCGAACGCACCCATGTGCAGCAGGAAAAACGGATAGACCTTATACCATGCGATGAAGTCGCCTTTCTCGTACTTTTTGCCGTTGATGGTCAGGCTACCCTGGAGTTCCATAGCCGATCAGCCGAGCGCGACCCATTCGAAGTCCAGCAGGAACTCCGCCTGGCCTGGCATCAGGCGAAGCGAACGTGCCGACCGAACGGCAGCGTGCGGATGCGCTCACCTGTAGCGGCAAACAACGCATTCCCCAGTGCCGGCGCCGCGGTCGGGGTACCGGCCTCGCCGACGCCGTAAATCCGCTTGCCGCTCTCCATGATGTCGACTGCCACATCCGGCGCCTGGTTGAGACGCAGCAGGGGGTAGCTGTCGAAATTGTCCTGCTCGACCTGGCCGTCACGGATGGTGATTTCGCCGAAAATGGCAGCGCTCAGGCCAAACAGGAGCGCGCCCTCGACCTGCGCTTCGATGTTGCGCGGATCGAGTGCAATTCCTACGTCGACGGATATCCACGCCTTGATCAGCCGGATACCAACCGGCGTCTGCTCGATTTCCAGCACCTGCGCCGTGGCCTGTCCGGACGCCCGCGCATAAGCCAGACCGCGCGTGCGGTTCGGAGGTAACGGCGCGCCCCAGTCCGACAGAGCAGCCACCCGCTTGAGCACCCTACGGCTTGGCCCGTGGCGCAACATCGACAGGCGCATCTCCAGGGGATCGAGCTGCGCCGCGTGCGCGAGCTCGTCCATGATGGATTCGTTGAAGAAAATGTTCTGCGACTCGCCAACCGAGCGCCACCAGCCCACGGGCAGAAGCTCCTCGACCAGATGACCACGCACCCGGTGATTCGCGATCACGTACGGCTGATCCGCCCCGCCCTGAATGATGAACTTATCGCGTTCGCGCG
>JBCDHO010000308.1:0-3912 GCA_038749855.1 Pseudomonadota bacterium | reverse complement strand
GCACGCGCTGCTCGAACACATCTTCGAGCTTGTCAAAACGATCTTCTGCCTGTTTCCGCGCCGCTTCGAGCTTTCCCTCAATGTCGCCGCGTACGGAACTGATGCCGGAGCGAACGTTGGCTGCACCTTCATCGACCGCGGCTTTCCCCTGCTTTTCGAACGCTGCGCCTTCGCTCACCAGTCGTTCGAACAGGGCCGCACCCTGCTCCGCCACCTTGCCGCGCTCCCTTTGCGCCATGGCAAGCGCGCCGAGTCCCGCCCGCCAGATGTCCTGCGCAGATTCGAGGACCGGTGTTGCGTCGAGTTTCTTCTTGGACTTCGCCGAGGTCTTTTTCTTCAGCTTCTTCTTTGCCATGCCGTGTGCTCCAGGTTGGGTGAGGGAGCTACAAGTCTAGGTGACCTTTGATCGCTCTTCACCGCGGCCTGCGCCTGGCGCACATCCGGTGCTTCATGGCCCGCCCCCACCGCTGCCGCTATGCTGTCGCAAAGCACACCACAGGATGCAGCCAATGAGCACCGTTTTTGATTTTGTCGCGAAGAACACGACCGGTCAGGAAGAGCCTCTCGACCAGTACCGTGGGCGCGTTCTGCTGATCGTCAATACCGCCTCGAAGTGTGGGTTCACGCCGCAGTTCGAGGGCCTGGAAACGCTCCACCAGCAGTTTCACGAGCAGGGTTTGACCATTCTGGGGTTCCCCTGCAACCAGTTCGGCAAGCAAGACCCCGGCAGCAACGCTGAAATCATGGAGTTCTGCCAGCTCAACTATGGCGTGAGCTTTCCCATGTTCGGCAAGATCGATGTGAACGGAACGGACGCGGACCCGCTCTTCAAGCACCTCAAGAAGGAGGCCCGCGGCGCCCTCGGCACCGAGGCCATCAAGTGGAACTTCACGAAATTTCTCATCAACCGGGAGGGCGAAGTCGTGAAGCGCTATGGCTCATCGACCAAGCCGGAGCAAATCATACCGGACATCGAGGCGCTACTGTAGATCGCGGAAGCAAAGGGTTTGGGGCGGACTGCTCGCGCCCCTAGGGCTCCAGAACCACCGTTTCCCCCCGGGCGGCGCTGTCCATGGCGGACTGCAAAATCTCCATGACGAGCAGGTTGTTGTCGAGGGCGCCGGGAGACCATGGGGCGGGTTCAAGGTCACCGCGTATCACCGCTGAGAACCAGGAGAAAGGGTCATCTTCCGGCGCCGCCAGCGCGGGGACCGGTAGGGAGCGTTCCGCATCATCGGCCCCCGTCTCACCATCGGCCGGCAAAGCCGTCAGCCGCGCCCCATCGGGCGCCAGAAACTGGCCGCGCGTGCCGTAGAGCGCCATGTCCTTGCGCGAACGGGGCCAGTTCCAGGACGCCTGCACGATGGCCTGCATGTCGTCCCAGGCAATGACGATGGTCGCTTCGTCATCGACCAGCGGATAGTGCTCTGGCTGAAGCTGCTGGGTAACCGCGGTTACGGCCCGGGGACGGCGGCCGTCGGTCATCCAGACAGCGAGGTTTGCGCCGTAGCACCCGAAATCCGTGAGGGCGCCGGCACCGTTCCAGTGCGGGTCGATCAGCCAGTCGAGAAACTCGCTGTTGATGTCCAGGGCCACCGGGCCCGCGTGGCCGTGGTGGAACACGGCCTTGCGCAAGGTGCCGATTTCCCCCGCACGGACACGCTCAACGGCCTCATGATGCGAGGCGTACCAGCTCGTTTCGTAGTTGGTCAGCAGGTGGATATCATGGGCCTGGGCGAGTTCCGCCATCGCCTGTGCCTGCTCGAGGCTCACGGCCAGGGGCTTCTCGACCATCACGTGAATGCCGCGGGGCGCTGCCGCCTGGACCACGGCAAGGTGGTCGCGGATCGTTCCGAAGGCGGTGACGCCATCGGGCCGTGTCTCGGCCAGCATGGTGTCAAGGTCGTCGTAAACGAGCGACAGATCGAAACCGTGCTGAGCTGCGTAGCGTTCTGCGAGTGCCGGGTCAGATTCCGCAATCCCGACAATTTCGAAATCATCCCGCCGCTTCGCCGACTCAAAGATCCAGTGCACGTGCGTGTGGGTCAGGCCCGCCACACCGAGCCGCACCGGCTCGGTCGCCGACGACTCGCCCACCCCGGCGACGGTCAAGGCCCAGGCACCAACAAGCCCCTGCCAGAGCCCCTTAGTCATGCTCACCCACCTCCTTCAGCAACCATTCCCGAAACGCGACGACCCGGTCATCATCCTGTTGTTCTACGCGGCACGCCAGGTACCAGCCACCGTTTGCGGTCAGCCGCTGCCCAGGAAAAGGCTCGACGAGGCTGCCGGCGCGCAGCTCGCGCTCCACGAAGGGCGTCATTCCCAGCGCAACACCCAGACCCTGGGCAGCGGTGTTGAAGGCCAGGTCGTAGCTGTCTACCTGCAGGCCAGCCTCGGGATCAGCACCTTCCACATCGAAGCGCTGGAGCCATTCGTACCAGTCGCCGCGCGAGGGGTAGACCTGCACGAGGTTTTGTCCCGCCAGGTCTCCAGGCTCGCACAGTCCGCCCGGGCCCGCCTGAAGCTGGGGACTACAGACGGGAAACAGCTCTTTGGGAAACAGGTAATCGTAGTGGACCTCGGGCGCGTCGGGTTTTCCGACCATGACGCAAAGATCGACGTCCTCATGCTCGAAATTCACATCCGACTGCGACGTATGCAGGCGAATCAGCACGTCGGGATGGGCGTGATGAAAGCCGGAAAGTCGCGGAACCAGCCAGCGAACGGCAAAGGTGGAATACACCTGCAGAGTCAGGGGACCGTCCTTTCGTGGCGCCAGTACAAGCTCGGTCCCCTCGTCGATCATCGCAAAGGCTTCCCGCAAGGACGGGTAGTAGATCCGGCCAGCACGCGTCAACTCGACGCCACGCGACACACGGTGAAAGAGCTCTACGGACAGGTAATCCTCGAGGCGCCGTACCTGGTGGCTGATGGCGGAATGCGATACGAACAGCTCATCGGCCGCTTTCTTGAAACTTTTATTTCTCGCGGCCGCCTCAAAGGCACGTAACGCATTCAGTGGTATGGCATTTTTTCGCACTGCGCCTTCCCAGGGTTGAGATTTATTCAACTCAATTTACTGGCATGCAGTTTTCTCCATGGCCTACGATCTGTCAAACGATGACTGGCGCGCCACACGGCGCGGAACGCTGGGAGAGCCATGGACAATAGGGTGTTTACCGACCGCAAGGTGCTTGTAACCGCCGGTGCCAGTGGTATCGGGCGAGCCATCGCCCTCGCCTTCCTGGATGCGGGCTACCGGGTCCACGTCTGCGATCTCGACGCGGGCGCGCTGGCCGAGCTTCGGCGTGACGCGCCGGACATCATGACGGCCGTTACTGACGTTTCTGATCCGGAGGCGGTGGCTGAGCTGTTTCGGGTGGTCGCTCTGGCACCGGGCCGTTTCGACGTGCTGGTCAACAATGCGGGCATCGCCGGACCCACGGCGCCCGTCGAGGAGGTCGAAACGGAAGCGTGGCGGCAAACGCTGGCGGTCAACCTGGACGGCGCCTTCTACTGCGCCCGCGCCGCATCGCCGTTGCTAAAAGCGGACGGCGGCAGCATCATCAACATTGCCTCCAACGCCGCGCTGTTTGGCTTCCCCAACCGCCTACCCTACACGGTAAGCAAGTGGGGCCTGATCGGCTTCACCAAGACCCTCGCCATGGAGCTCGGTCCCGAAGGCATCCGGGTCAATGCCTTGTGCCCGGGCAGCGTGAGCGGTCCGCGTATCGATGGCGTCATCGAACGGGACGCCGGCGAGCGCGGGCTGACCGTGGAGAAGGTTCGCCAGGAGTACGCGCGGCAGAGCTCCATGCGCAGTTTCGTCAGCGCCGATGACATTGCCGCCATGGCCCTCTTCCTTGCGTCCGACGCCGGTGCGAAAATCTCGGGTCAGGCCATCGCCAT
>JBCDHO010000307.1:0-3918 GCA_038749855.1 Pseudomonadota bacterium | reverse complement strand
GGCTCGGTGATCTACAACTTCGACGACTTGCGTTCCCTGTCCTTTACCGTGGCCGAGGGCTATCGCGCAGGCGGCAGCTACATTCGCGCTGCGCCGGGAGAACCCGCAGAGCAGCGCGAGTTCGACCCGGAGTTCCTGACCAACTACGAAGTCGCTTTCCGCTCGTTCTGGCCTGACTATGAACTTACCGTCAATGCCAACGTGTTTTATTCGGACTGGGAAGATCAGCAGGTCAGCGTACCCGGCCCCACAGGCACGCTGCTGGACGTTGATGTTTTCAACGCGGGCTCGTCGCGTCTATATGGTCTCGAACTCGAGATTAATAAACCGCTCTCCCGTACTCTGAATTTGACCTTTACGCTTGGCCTGCTGGATACGGAGTTCAGGGACTTCCCCTTCGCGATCGACAGCAACGGCGATCCGATTAACCCGGACGACCCCACCTACGCCAACCTGGTCGGCAATGCTTTCAACAGTGCCCCGGAAACGACGGCGGCCCTGACTCTGGCCTACAACGGATCATCAGGCTGGTTCGCCAGCGGCAATGTGAGTTACGCCAGCGATCAGTTCTCCGACGTTACCAACCTCGAACTGAACAAGGTGGGTGATTACACGCTGGTGAATGGGCGGGTCGGCTACGACTGGCAATATTTGACCGTGTCTGCCTTTGTTAACAACCTGTTCGACGAACGCTTCGCCGGGAGGCAGGGCATCTCCAACGTCAGTAACGACACGGGAACCGAGCAGTTGAACCAGCAGCCGTTCTTCGTTGTGAATGATCCACGGCTCTATGGAGTCGAGGTTCGTTTCAGTTACTAAGGCATGCGCTATCGTTTCGATCAGAATGAACTCAACCCGTAACACCCAAAGCAGCACCAGGTCCTTCAGCAGGAACTGTCCAGGCAGCACTGAAAGGGCTGGGAATCCACCCAGGCTTTGCTCCCACCCCGGCGCGCTGAACAGGAAGCTCAGGGTAATGACGAAGGTCATCGCTGCTGCCGCTGCGCCGGCGATAGCGATACCGCGGTGCAAGGCCGCCAGCGCCGGCGCCGCTGCCGTCGCAAGCTCGATGGAACCGATCAGACTGGACGCCGCCTGCGGGCTGAACACACCATAGAGCCAGGCCGTCAGCGGGCTCGAAGCGACCAGCCCTTCGATGGCACCGGCCTCGTAAGCGGTGAATTTCATCGCGCCGATCCAGGCCAGGACCACGACGATGGAGTAGAGCAGCTTGTGCAATATGCAGGCTCGCAGGCCCCATCCCGGTTCCCTGATCCCGGCAGCCTTTGATAGAGGGAACTTCAGTCGTCCATGGGCAAAAACTCAATGGGGCCCAAGCGAACGTCTTTCGGTGCAGCACCACCCCTGAACCAACGAACGATGTCATCAGAAAAGGTTTCTTCCGCTTCCAATGCTTCCCACAGCGCCGCGTGCGAACCACCGTGGACCGTCACCAGCGCCGCCTCAGGAAACTGCCTGAGGGTTTCAAGCGCGTTCGCATAAGGGGTAGCGACATCGTAGGTGCCATGCAGAAGCAGGCCGGGTGTTTCCACCATTTCTCCCGCCTGAAACGTGGCAGGAAGCGGCGCCACAGCCCATCCCGAGCATAGGCTTTCCATAAACGCCACGTCATCGGGGAAGTGGACGGGCGCCGTCGCCCTCAAGCGGGTCTGGCGCTCCTCGGATATATGTGATGCGCAGTCGAAGAGACCAACGGCAGCATCTGATGCATCCTTACCCACGAATTGACCCATGAGCCTGCGCACCAATGGCATGCGCCAGGCACGGTCACCCTCGACAATGCGCGCCACATCGTGCGGCCAAGAGCGCATTCCCTCGCGACTGCTGAGCTGATACTCGAAGTCGAGAAAGTCACCGGATTTGACCAGGCCGACCATCTCATGCGGCTTGAGGCCATGAGCCTCCGGCGCATTTTTTGCTGCCTTTTCCGCGAGCGCCTGGAGCGCTTCCAGTGGATTTCCGGCGCCATGGGCACGGCCCCAGACCGCCTCAGCCTCCTGGGCGATCAGCTCGACCGCCCTGAGCACCTCCACGCCGTCGTCATAGGTGTGGTCGTAGCCCTCTACCCCGGTGATAAAAAACCGCTGTACCCGCTCTGGGAATTGCCGCACGGTCGTCAGAGTGTAGTGGGACCCAAAGCTGGTTCCATAGAGATTGATCCGTGTATAGCCGAGCCGGTCCGCGACAGCGATGAGGTCGGCCGCCGCCTCGGTTACGACATAGCCGCTCAGGTCAAAGCCCGCTTCCAGTAGCTGGCTACGCCCGTCCGTCCCCTGGTCACGGATCAATTGGCGCATATCGGCGTCCGAAGCGACCGTCCGCCACTTCCGCGCCAGTCCGCTGAGCTCAAAATTCGGCGTTGAGGAATGAATACCGCGCAGGTCGACAAGCACCACATCTCCGACCCGGCGAAACATCTGGATCAACACCTGGACCCAGGACCTGTCCAGATTCGCAATGTGGCTACCGCCCGGGCCGCCAGCGACCATAAATACGGGAGGGCCGTCCGCGCCCGCGACACCGGGAACGACCGCGAACCCGATACTGATGGACCGGCTGGTGAGCACTGCACGACGTTCCGGTACGGATACGTTACCGCGGAGGGCGGTGAATGAAACGCCCTCATTAGCTTCTATCTGCCTGCGTTCAAGCGGAACATCGCGGAAGGTCGCCGGCTCCCAGTCCACCTTGGGCTCCGGCCACCAGGGCAGCGCCGCTGCCAAAATCAACGCGGCAAAAAATACCAACAGGCTCCTTTTACCTGCGATGACTGACATATCGCCACCCTAAAGCGCTTTTTTGCATACCGACCCATGATGACACCGGTGCTTGGCCAAACAAACCGCATCATTAATCGTTCCCGTCAGCCGAATCGGCTCCAAGGCCTTCACCTCGGGCGCTTCGCCCGCTCAGCTTCCGCTCACTGTGCTAGCCTGCATCGCTGAAGCTGCAATAAAAAAGGTGTTTCTTATGAAGATCCTGATCACTTTCAGTGCGGCCATGTTGCTGAGCACGTTGGCCGGAGCCGCAGAACTGCTTGAGACTGGGGGAGAGGTTTTGCAGGCCAGTGACAGCCACCAGCGCATCGCTCTGAAAACGCACCCCGGTAGCGACAGCACCCCGCAGGCCGAGTTCGAAGAGAACGGCATGCCAGCCCTGTTTCCAGGTGGTGCGGTCGGTACCGGCGCGGGCGTGAACTGCTCCCCGGAATTCGACGACAACCCAGGGGGCTGCTTTGGCTGGGGTGTGGCCCAGGCCGTTCACACCTATGAGATTGTTCCGTCCGCCGGTGAAGCCGTTGGCGACCTGATCGATTTTTGCGCGCGGCTGGCCTTCCAGGGCGAGGTCAGCGGCAACAGCGCTGAGCGTCGGGCTGAAGTGGCGTTCGGCGGTGACGTCAGCTTTGAGAAAAGCACCCCGATCACCGCGCTACCGCCCGACAGCTTCGACCTTGGCGGGGAGGCATTCCTGCGCATTGACCGCCGCAGCGGCTCGTCCTTCAACTACACCTTTGACACCTTCGAATCGGGCCCTGTGGATGGCGGCTACGGCTTTTCAGATACGGTGCGGCGCACGATCGCCATTGGCGACTCCATCGCCCTGCAAATCAGCACCGGCTCCTACACGTCTGCCTTTCCCAATGGTGGCGAAGCCCAGGCAGGTTCCGGCGCCGAGCTGATCATCGCGCTCGGCGCGGAAACCTGTGACACCCTTGCGCCCCGCCAGGCCGTGCCCGTGCCCACGCTTGGCAAGATCGGGCTGCTGATCCTGTCCATTGTCATACTCGGCGTAGGCCTGGTTAGCGCGCGCCACCAGGTTCAAAGTAAGGATTGACATTGGGTTCGATCCAATGGTGGATCGACCATGGAAGGAATACCGGTCTTCATGCTGGCAACT
>JBCDHO010000306.1:0-3941 GCA_038749855.1 Pseudomonadota bacterium | reverse complement strand
GACCGATGACCCCTTCAATGTTCTGATAATCGAAATCGGTCGCCGTATCCGGGCGCGCCAGCACATAGCGCGTATTGAAGATGTTCAGGGACTTGTTTTCCATCGCGCCCATGTTGAAGTCGTTCGTGGCGACGATGTTGTAGATGTCCAGGTCGTATTCGAGATCGAAACGCTCTTCGTCCCAGCGCATGGCATTGATCAGCGATTCCATGGCGTGGTCGCAGCGGTCGAGGTTCTCCGCTTCAACGTAGACCCGAAGCGTTACTTCGCGACCACTGCGCGTCGTAAACCGGGATTCAACGTGCTCGAGGTCTCCGGCGACGAGCGCGAAGAGATAGGACGGCTTGGGGAAAGGGTCTTCCCAGCGCACCCAATGGCGGCCGTCATCCGCGTTCCCGTAATCCACGAGATTGCCGTTCGACAGCAGCACGGGGTAGCGCGCCCGATCGGCCTCGATGCGCACCGAGTAGCGCGTCATGACATCGGGTCGGTCCGGAAACCAGGTAATTTTCCGAAACCCCTCCGGTTCGCACTGCGTGAGCAGAAAATCTGCGGACCGGTAAAGTCCTTCCAGCGCAGTGTTCTCCTCTGGCCGGATGCGTACCTCGGTGCTGAGGCGGCACGTCGCCGGCGCTTCACGGACGACCAGTGATTCGCCCTCGACCGCATAGCCGTCGGGATCGAGCGGCTCGCCATCGATCATGATGGACAGCAGCTCGAGATCAGAGCCAAGCAGCTCCAGCGGGCCGGGTTGCCCACTGACCGCTGTCAGGGTGAGATCGGTGCGAACCAGCGTGTGATCGTCGTGAATGTCAAAATTGAGCGTGAGGTCTGCGATGGTCCACGGGTACGGGATGTAGTCTTTTCGATACACCGCCTGGCGGGGTTGTCCTTCCTTCATTCGTCGTTGTTCCGGAGCACGGTCTGGGCCGCTAAGGCGCGCTATTATAGCGATCTTGCCGTGAAACCATGACCTCTCCGTGCCCGCATTCAAGGACATCCTCGCCGCCCGGGAACGCGTCCGGAACCGCGTCCTCAAAACCCCGGTCCTCAACAGCCCCCGGCTCGACGAATGGCTGGGCTGCCGCGCGTCCCTGAAATGCGAGCAGGACCAGCCCACCGGCGCCTTCAAGCTTCGTGGTGCGAGTAATGCCGTTGCGCGCCTCGAGGAAGCGGGCGTTCAGGGCGACCTGGCCACCCATTCGAGCGGTAACCATGGTGCAGCCCTGGCCTGGGCGGCTCGAGCCGCCGGCCGGCGCGCGTTCGTGGTCATGCCGGAGAACGCCGTCCGTTCCAAGGTGGACGCGGTTCGTCACTTTGGGGGCGAGGTAATCTTCTGTGCACCGGGGCAGGCGCCACGCGAGGAAGGCCTGGCCAAGCAGGTGGCGCTCGGGCGCCTACCGGTGCCGCCCTACGACCACGAAGACATCATCGCCGGCCAGGGGACGGCGGCACTGGAACTGTTGGAGCAGGTATCGGGGCTGAAGGCTCTTGTCGCGCCGCTCGGCGGCGGTGGCCTGCTCGCCGGCTGCGCACTCGCGGCCAAAGGTATCGACGAGCACATTGCCGTCTATGGGGCGGAGCCTGCCGGGGCTGCGGACACGGCGGCGAGCCTGGCGCAGGGTGCGCGGGTGGAAAGCTGGTCGCCCGACACGGTGGCAGACGGCCTGCGGGCGCTGGTCGGAAAATTGAACTTTGACGTCATCCGGAATCAAGTCACCGAAGTACTGCTCTCAGACGACGAAGCAATTGTTGCCGCCATGCGCGCCGCCTTCGAACGGGCAGACCTGCGCATTGAGCCCTCTGCTGCGGTGGCCCTGGCGGTCATCCGCAAGCATCGCGATCACTTCGAAGGCCAGTCGGTCGGCGTCCTCCTGACTGGCGGCAACATCGACCTGGATCGGTTTCCATGGCTTGCCCCGGCAACCCCGCAGGCACCCGGCAAGGCAGTTGAGGCCCATGACTGAGCCAATGCGCTGCGCCTGGGTGACAGACGATGCGGCTTACCAGGCCTACCACGATGACGAGTGGGGGCGCCCGGTCCGCGATGAGCATCAGCTCTTTGAACTACTGACCCTTGAGGGCGCACAGGCCGGTCTCAGCTGGCTCACGATCCTGCGCAAGCGTGAGGGTTACCGCCGCGCCTTCGCCCGGTTCGACCCGCGACGCGTCGCCGGCTATGACGAGAAGCGTGTCGAGCGGCTGATGAACGATGCCTCGATCGTGCGCCATCGGGGAAAGATCGAAGCGACGATCAACAACGCCCGCCGTGTGCTCGCCCTGTGGGAGGCCGGAACGGGGCTGGTGGAGCTCACCTGGGCGCCGGTCAATGGCACACCAAAGGTCAACCACTGGGAGACCCTGGGCCAGGTGCCTGGGAGTACGCCGCAGTCCGAAGCGTTGAGCAAGCAGCTCAAAAGGCACGGATTCAGATTTGTCGGGCCCACAACTGTCTACGCCTATCTGCAGGCGGCGGGCGTGGTCAATGACCACCTGACAAGCTGCTTCCGCCATCCGGACCGCCTTGCTGAGCGGGAAGCGGATAAGTCACTCTCCGGCGGAGTTTCTTAGTCCCCCCGAGGTCCTTCCACGCGAACGCGAAGTCGCTCCGCGTCATTCAGGAACGCCTCAACACTGCGCCCTTCGACGACACGCGCCGCCGGAGGCAGCAGCAACGGACGCAGATAAGGCTGGGTACTGAAATCGTCACGGCGCAGCCAGTCACCGAGGGCCGGTGAGCCAAACAGCACGGCGGCAAGCACCACGGCACCCAGGCCTTGTAGGGAGCGCCGGCCGTGGGCCACAAAGTGCAAATGAACAAAGAGTGCGACGGCCGTGACGCCGATTTCAAGCGCCAGGAGTATCACCGGCGCAGCGGCGTGCACATCCAGCGCAAAGGCTGCCAGCAGTGCCAGCTGATCACCGATGAACAATACAGCGAGCGCCGTCGCACCGATCGCCAGATGAACCGCGAAGTTGGCCCGGTGCGAAGCAATCCGGTTGATCGCAGACCACAAGCCCGCCCAGAGCAGGAGGCCAAGCAGCGGATAGGCAATATCGTTCGCCAGGATTCCGACACTCAGACGCCGGGTTTCCTCGATCCAGGCATCGAAAACGAGCGCGACGACCGCAAGAGCCAGCATCGCCATGAGCACAACGGGGCGGCGAAACCATGAGACCCAGCCGTGGGACGTCGCATCACGCCGGGCGGGCGGCACCGTCTTGGCGAGGTCCCGGAGCCGCAAGATGCTGTGACCGAGCTGAGCCTCCTGGCGGTGAGCCAGCCGTACATCGGTCACTGGCTGACGCGCATCCAGCCAGGTTCCATTCAGGGAACCCAGATCCTGCAAGCGGGGCGCTTCGTCGTCGACCGTCAGCGTGGCATGGTGGGGATCGATAAACGGGTCATCGATGATCAAATCATTGTCCGGTGCCCGGCCAACGGACAGCGTTCCCGGGCCAAGCCACTCCCGCTGCTGCACGCGGCCGCCCCGGTCGAGCACCTCAAGCAGCCAGGTCGCGTCCGGGTTCACGGGGACCATCGGAAACTCCCGAGGAAAGCGCTCGTGAGGCGATCCAGATTCTCCCAGCTGAAGCCGGCCAGGGTCATCGTCGTCTGAAGCGCGCGTTGGTTTTCGATCAGGGATGTGGCGCTCAGGTAAGCATCAAAGAGTCCGTCGAGCTTTTCGTAGCCGCGGACGCAGTAGGTCACTTTGAGCGGTACACCATCGCCGGTCACGAAGCCTGACTGGCACTGGAAGTTGCTGACGGAAAGCTCGTCCCCGCCGTGGGGAAGCCGGGGATAGTAGCCTCGATTCTCCAGCTGGCGCCAGAAGCGCAGCGGGCCCAGCGTATCCGTGCTGACGATGTCGTGCTGATAGCTGATGCTTCCCGTGCTCAGGCTGTTTGACAGGAAAATCTGATCACGTGTCTGGCAGGTG
>JBCDHO010000305.1:0-3968 GCA_038749855.1 Pseudomonadota bacterium | reverse complement strand
GTGGCGCCGTCGCCCTCTTCCAGGTGGTGGCGGGGAATGTGGTACACGTCGCCGAACAGCAGAAAGCCGGTACTGAGCCAGGGGAGCTGTTCCGTGGCCACTGCCGGGGTAGTTGAGGCCAGCGCCAGGGCGGCCATCGCCAGCCTGGAGGAAACGCGGGAAGGTCGAGCCATGGGCGCTGAGTGTATCGAAAGGCAGCCTTTCAATGGGTGGCCTAGACTGAGGGACATTGCGGAGAATGGAGTTCATCTCATGAAGCGGACCAACCGATCGCAGCTGATCGCCCTCACCCTCGTGCTCCTGCCGGCCTTCGTGGCCGCTGAAACCTTCGACGAGAAGCAGGAGCGCCTGGACAAGGCCTGCCAGGACGCCCGGGAAGCGAAGCTAGCCCCGGAGCGGGCGGCCTACATCGAGGAGTGCGTCGAGAAGGGCTATCGCCCGGATCGTGAATCCTGCGAGCGCTTTTACGCGGACTACGGCAACCAGTCCGGAAACCGAGCGCCGTTGTACATGGACCTCCCGGAGTGCGTTGAGGCCTTCGAGCACCAGCGGTCCGGGGGCTGAGCCATGGTGCAGTCGACTGCTCAGACGCCGGAATCCTACCTGGCTGATCTGCCTGAAGACCGGCGTGAGGTCATGATGCAGCTTCGGCAACAGGTCCTCGACAACCTGCCCGCAGGATTCGAGGAAATCATGAACTACGGCATGCTCGGCTACGTCGTCCCGCACAGCGTGTATGCGGACGGCTACCACTGTGATCCCAAATTGCCGCTGCCGTTCATGAACCTTGCAGCACAGAAGCGCTTCTACGCCGTGTACCACATGGGCATCTACACCGATGACGACCTCATGGCCTGGTTTCAGGAAGAGTACGCCAGGCAGGTGCCCACGAAGCTCGACATGGGCAAAAGCTGCATTCGGCTGAAAAACCCGAAGTACATCCCCTTTGATCTCATCGGCGAACTCGCGAGCAAGATGACACCCGCTGACTGGATCACCCGTTACGAAGCCGTCGTCAAACGTTGATTGCACGCCCGACGGCGCCGCGCTGAATCCAAA
The DNA here is from genome assembly GCA_038749855.1 of Pseudomonadota bacterium. Taxonomy (GTDB): domain Bacteria; phylum Pseudomonadota; class Gammaproteobacteria; order Xanthomonadales; family SZUA-36; genus Marinihelvus. The sequence continues at coordinate 2,909 of JBCDHO010000305.1, read as the reverse complement.
TCTGCCACAATAGCCCGCTTTCGCGGGTTGAGAAGTCTGTTCGCCGCACGCCCGCGCACCGTCAATAACCAACAAACAAAGACCCCCATCCCATGACCGACCTCATCAACCTCGTTAATGGCATTGTCTGGAGCAACGCCCTCATTTACCTGTGCCTCGGCGCCGGCCTGCTCTTCTCGCTCTGGACGCGCTTCGTGCAGGTACGCCAGGTGCCCGAGATGCTTCGCCTGCTGTTTACCGGCAAGGAGTCGGCGCAGGGCATCTCCACCTTCCAGGCCCTCGCGGTCTCCCTGAGCGGACGCGTGGGTACGGGCAACATCGCTGGCGTGGCAGCGGCGATCGGCTTTGGGGGTCCGGGGGCGGTGTTCTGGATGTGGGTGGTGGCCTTCCTCGGCGCCTCGACGGCCTATATCGAGTCAACGCTGGGCCAGATCTACAAGGAAGTCGACGACGGCCAGTATCGCGGTGGTCCGGCCTTCTACTTTGAGAAGGCCCTGGGCCAGAAGTGGTACGGCTGGGTGTTTGCCGTGCTGACGGTCTTCGCCTGTGGCGTGCTGTTGCCGGGCGTGCAGGCCAATGCCATTGGCAACGCCGTTGACCTCGCCGTGGGCGGCGGGTCCACCCTTGCAACGCCCCTGGGCGAGTTCTCCACGGCCAAGGTGATCATGGGTGCGGTGGTGACGCTGTTCCTGGGCATCATTATTTTCGGTGGCGTCAAGCGCATTGCCCACTTCACCCAGGTGGTCGTGCCGGCCATGGCCCTGCTCTACATTGTCAGCGCTCTGATCATTATCGCCATGAACCTGGAGCTGGTTCCGGGCGTGGTGAAACTCATCGTTGCGGACGCCTTCACGCCCATGGCCGGCTTCGGGGCCGCCATTGGCTGGGGCGTGAAGCGTGGGATTTACTCGAACGAGGCAGGGCAGGGCAGCGGCCCCCACGCGGCGGCGGCGGCGGAGGTCGAACACCCGGCGCAGCAGGGGCTCGTACAGGCCTTTTCGGTCTACGTGGATACCCTGTTTGTGTGCTCCGCCACGGCGTTCATGATCCTGATTACCGGCGCCTACCACGTCACCGGCGTCGAAAGCGCCGTGTCCGGCGGCGCCTTGGCAGCGACGGTAGACCCGAACAGTCCGGCCTTTACGCAAATGGCCGTCAGCCAGGTGTTTACCGGCTTTGGCGAGCCCTTCGTGGCGGTGGCCCTGTTCTTTTTCGCCTTCACCACGCTGCTGAGCTACTACTACATCGCCGAGACCAACGTCGCCTACATCCGGCGCACGCTGAACATCCCGGGCATCATGCTGATGCTAAAGGTCGCCCTGCTCGCCAGCGCCTTCTACGGCACGCTGCGGGCCGCCTCCATGGCCTGGGCCCTGGGTGACATCGGTGTCGGTCTTATGGCCTGGCTGAACATTCTCGGCATTCTGTTGATTTCCTTCGCCGCCCGCCCGGCCATGAAGGCCCTGCGGGATTACGAAGCGCAGAAGAAGGCGGGTGTCATGACCTACACCTTCGACCCGAAGGCGCTGGGCATCAAGAATGCGAAGTTCTGGGAAGACCAGCTCAAGGACTGAGCGGAGGCGTTTCCGGGGGTGTTTCCCGCGTGTCCTCGTTCCACTCCGTGATGTTGATCTCGATGAACAGGAAGGCGAGCAGCCAAAGGATCGAGGCGTGAAGCAGGAGGTCTGTGCCGGGCTCAGACACCGGTCGGCAGGCGCGGCGCGTTGCCGACGCTTAGGCCGTGCCGCTCCACGTGATCGATCGCATCCTCGAGCTTCTCCAGCCCTTCGCGCAAAACTGCCTCGTCCATGTTCAGCGCCGGGTACATGCGGATGTTCTCCTCACCGTCACTGATGGCCCACACGCCCCGGTCCAGCAGCTGGCTGCGGATTTCCCGGCCGACCCAGAGGTCCTTCTCCTCGTCGTTCAGGGCCTGGAAGCTGACGCCCATGAGCAAACCGCTCAGGCGCACCTGGCGCACGAGTGGGTGGCGTTCGGCCCAGTCGCCCATGAGTTCAGCCGCGACACGCCCCAGGTGCGCGGCGTGCTCAATGACGCCGTCGCGCTCGTAAATCTCGAGGGTCTTCAGCCCCGCCGCACAGCCGGCTGGTGTGCCGGCAAAGGTGGAGCCGGAGCCCGCGTGCGGGTTGTCGCCGAGGATCTCGTCGCGTCCGGCAATGCCGGCGCAGGGCGCAATGCCGCCCGAGAGGTTCTTGCCGACAACCAGGAGATCCGGTTCGACGCCGTAGTGCTCGATGGCCCACATCTTTCCGGTGCGGCCCATGCCCGTGAGCACCTCGTCGACGATCAGCAGCCAGTCGTTGCGGTCGCACAGCTCACGCAGGCCCTGCATGAAGCGCTTCGTTGGAATCCAGTTACCCCCCTCGGCCAGGCCCGGCTCCACCATCACGGCAGCGATGTTGTCCCTGGGCGCGATGGCGTGCGTGACATGGTGCTCGACGTACCAGAGGCAAAAGTCGATGTACTGTTCCTGGCTCATGTCGGCCGGGATGTGGTCACTGAAGGGGTAGGGCGCTTTGATGGCGCCGCCGGTCCAGGCCTCCAGGTTGCGGTTGTATTCGCCATCCAGCCCGCTGAGCAGCTTCGTGCCGATGCTGTTGCCGTGGTAAGAACCGGAGAAGGTGATCAGGTAGCGGCGACCGGTGTAGCACAGGGCCGTGTGTGCCGCCGCTTCGGCGGCCTCGGTGCCGGAGACCTCGAAGCTGAAACGGGGCAGGGGGCCAGGCATGATCGTTGCCAGCTTTTCCGCCAGCTCGTAGCGAAGCGGATGGTCGTAGTGGAAGCCGTAGCGGCGGTTGGCTGCCTGGACGACGTCGAGGATTTCCGGGTGGCAGTTACCCACCGGGTTCGTGGCCCAGCCGTTCTGGAAGTCGATGTAGCGCTTGCCG
>JBCDHO010000304.1:0-3970 GCA_038749855.1 Pseudomonadota bacterium | reverse complement strand
GTCAAGGGTCAGAGTCGCCGACTCTGACCCTTGACTCTGACCCCATTCCTGCGCGCGGTACACCTTGACCTCACGAAGCGCGGTGGTCAGGATGTTCCCCTGATTGCATCCAAGAGGTAGCCCGTTATGAACGACAGGCTCAGTAAGCTACCCATTGCCATCGCACTCACTTCTGCCTTGGCGGCCCTCTCCACCCAGGCCTCGGAAGGCGAAGGCGCACAGGCCCAGGGCTACTCCCCCGGCGCAAACGCCACCCAAGCGACCCAGGTCTACTGGGGTGACAGCCACCTGCACACGGGGCTTTCCCTCGACGCCGGCCTCTTCGGCAACATCCTCGAACCGGACGACGCGTTCCGTTTCGCCCGGGGCGAAATGATTACCTCATCGACCGGCGTGCCGGCGCGGCTGGAACGTCCGCTTGACTGGCTGGTGCTTACTGACCATACGGACATGATGGGCATCGCCACGGACATTAAATCGGGAACGCCCAATATCCTGGACCGGGAGCTCACCAAGCGCTGGCACGAGGCGTTTACGAGCGGCGGCCAGGACGCGGGCGAGGCCGCTTTTGAACTCATTGGCATGTTTTCCCAGCTCACCCTGCCCGAAGACCTGGTGGAGGAATACAGCCCGGGCTCCGAGGTGTTTGCTGGGGTCTGGCAGCAAATCGTCAACTCGGCAGAGGAACACAACGAGCCGGGGCTGTTTACGGCCTTTATCGGCTACGAGTGGACCTCCGTGCCCAAGGGCTTCAACCTGCACCGCAACGTGATTTTCCGCGATGGCGCAGAGAAGGCCCTCGAGGTGGTACCGCCCACCACGCAACCGCCCACGGGCAGCACGGACCCGAAAACGCTCTACGAGTGGCTCGAGGCCTACAGCACGGAGCAGGGCGGTGAGGCCTTTGCCTTTGCCCACAACGGCAACCTGTCCAACGGCTGGATGTTCCCGACGGAAACCACCTACCACGGCGGCACCGTCGACGAGGAATACGTGCGCCTGCGCGCCAAGTGGGAGCCACACTACGAGATCACCCAGATCAAGGGCGACGGCGAGACGCACCCGGTGCTCTCCCCCGAGGATGAATTCGCCGACTATGAGAACTGGGACCTTGGCAACCTCGACATGTCCGAGCTCAAGACCGACGAGATGCTCGGCGGTGAGTACGCCCGGGAGGCCCTCAAGCAGGGCCTGATGCTCGAGCGCAAGCTTGGCACCAATCCCTACAAGTTCGGCGTCGGTGGCGCCACGGACAGCCACACGGCGCTGGCCACGGCGGACGAGGACAACTACTTCGGCAAGTCCACCAGCGTGGAGCCGGCCAAGGAACGCATCTCGCACCCCTTCGTGTCCTCGGACCTGGGCAGCGTGCCCGGCCACCTGCTCGTGGCCTCGGGCTACACGGGCATCTGGGCCTCGGAAAACACCCGCGAGGCGCTTTACGACGCCATGCGGCGCAAGGAGACCTACGCCACCACCGGTCCACGTATGACCGTCCGCTTCTTCGGCGGCTGGGGCTTCGAAGCAACTGACGCCGATGCCAACAACCTCGTGCAGATCGGCTATGCGAAGGGCGTGCCCATGGGCGGTGATCTCTCTGCCGGCGAGGGAGAAGGCGCGCCGAGCTTCCTCGTCCATGAACTGCGCGACCCCATGTGGGCGAACCTGGACCGGGTCCAGATCGTCAAGGGTTGGCTGGATAAGGACGACAAGCTCCACGAGAGCGTCTACGACGTTGCCGTTTCCGACGGCCGCGAAATCGGCAGTGATGGCCGCGCCCGCGCCCCGGTCGGCAACACGGTGGACCTCGACACGGCCACCTGGAGCAACAGCATCGGTGATGCCCAGCTGTCGGTCGTGTGGACGGACCCGGACTTCGACGTGGCAGAGCCGGCGTTCTACTACGTTCGCGTGCTGGAAATACCCACGCCGCGCTGGGTGGTGTATGACAAGCTTCGGCTCGGTGCGGAGATTCCGGAAGAATCGGAGCTCATCGGACAGGAGCGCGCCTACACCTCGCCGATCTGGTACTCGCCCTGAGCGCAGTGCCGCACACCCAAAAACTCACAGGACTTCAAGAACGATGATGACCCGCTTACCCCGACTGCTTTTGCTTTACTTTCTGCTGGTGCCGCTCCAGGTCGCGGCCATCGATATTGGTTTCAGCAAGTCCGACCCGGATGAAAAGCGCCAGAAGATCGACGACGCCACGGCGGAGATCCTCGCTGACCTGTATCGGGAAGTGCCCGGTTCCCAGGAAGTGGTCGAAGCCGGCGTCGGCCACGCGGTCTTCGCCAGCCTCGGCTTGAACGTGCTGGCCCTCTCCACCGCCAACGGTTCAGGCGTCGCGCACTACGATTCCGGTGAGAAGGTCTACATGAAGATGTTCTCCGCCGGCGGCGGCGTGGGCATGGGTGTAAAGCAGTATCGGCTGGTGTTCACCTTCGCCAACCAGGAGGCCATGGACCAGTTCGTGGAAGAAGGCTGGACCGCCGGTGCACAGGCCGATGCGGCCGCGAAGTACGAGGACGATGGCGACGCCGCGGCGCTGGCCATTGATGTCTCACCGGGCGTGCGGCTCTACCAGATGACCGAAGCGGGGGTCGCCCTGCAGGCCACCATCCAGGGCACCAAGTACTGGAAAGATGAGGACCTGAACTGAAGCGCTGGGGTGAAGCGCTGGGGTCAGAGTCAAGGGTCAGAGTCGCCGACTCTGACCCTTGAGTCTGACCCCATTACTGACTGGCTGTTTACTCGCCAAACGGGTCGGCGGCCAGGTCTGAGGCCGTTTTGCCCCTGCAGTAGGGTTCGAGGCCCTCGAAGCGCGCCGGCTCCCACTCGGCTGTTTTCCAGAAGAGATAGGCGTAGAGCCCGCAGCGCGCGGCTTCGGGTATACGTTCCTGGAGCCCCACGAAGCGCTCATGCAGGTCAGCCAGGTCGAGGCGCAATTCCAGGGGCTCGATACCACCGCCGGCGGGTGTGTCGAGCCGCAGGGCACGCCCGGTGCTGACGTCCCAACCCGGCCAAGGGGGCTGCTGCCGGACACGGCCGGTGTCGGGGCTGCCCGTATAGGCGAAGTGGCTCCAGTAATCCATCATCGCGGCGGACAGTTCGAGGCGGCCCGCTTCGTACTCTTCTGGAAACAGCAGGGGAATGCCCCAGAGGTCGCTGAAGTCACCGAACACGAAGGGCAGTTCGAAACCGTGCGCCGCGCCCATGAGCGTCGGCATGTCGGCGATGCGTCCACTGCCGCTTTCGTCCCAGTCGAAGCGATAGGCGTACTGCTGGCCGGGATGGGCCGCCGCGAGCGCGTCCAGCGGTTGATCGACGCCGGTCAGGCGCCAGTGGTCGCTGAGCAGACTCGCGACGCCTTCGTAGACTTCCAGGTCCCGAATCTCGAACATCACGCCCCAGTGCCGCACAACGTAAATGCCGTTGACGGCCATGAAGAGCTTTGCCTCGTCCCGGTTGGATCCGGAGATCACCGGTACGTTGGCCACGGCCGCGGGGTCGGCCAGCGTTTCAAGCAAGGGACGCGCCGGCAAGACATGCCCGTCGAGATAGAGGGCCGGGGCACGGTACATGCCCCCGGGGGCTGAGAAACCGAGAAGCAGGTCTTCCGGGGAAAGGCCGTACAGAAAATCCCGAAGTTCAGACTCGTCCATGGCTTGCTGCTGCGCCGCAGCGGCCCCGCGATCAGCAGCAAGGCCCTGTTCGACCAGCCAGCGGCTGGTGACTTCCCGGGCGCTGGCCGGATGCCCACCGTTGGCCCGAAACGCCTGCGCTTCCTGAACCGTCGAAGCCCTGGCTAGGCCACTCTGGGTAATGACCCCATGGAACAGGTCGCGCGCCGGTGGTGAGGCAAGCAGGGCAAAGGCGTTGATCCCACCCCAATGTATTTGGGGTGATTCAATTGTGCAGAATGTTGCAGAATTTCTGTTTCTAATTCTTCTAAAACTGCATGGAGCTC
>JBCDHO010000303.1:0-3970 GCA_038749855.1 Pseudomonadota bacterium | reverse complement strand
GAATGTCGCCATCGGCGCACGTGACGATGAAGCGACGGCGCAGGCCGGCAAGGAAATTGTCGAGAAGCATGGGGTGAAGGTATTCGCCCAGCCCTGCAACGTAAAAGACGCGGATGCGTACAAGGCCTGGCTCGAGGCGGCCATCGAGGACCTTGGCGGTCTGGATATCTTCGTGCCGAACGTGAGTGGCGGTGGGGGCATGGACTCCGAGAAAAACTGGTGGCGCAACTTCGAGATCGACGTGCTGCACACGGTCCGCGGCGCGGAGACTTGCCTGCCCGCGCTCAAGAAGTCCGGTTCGGGCGCCATTGTGATCATCGGTTCCACCAATGCCGTGGAAACTTTCATGGCGCCCATGGCCTACAACAGCATGAAAGCCGCCCTGGTCACTTACGGCAAGCAGCTGAGCCAGTTTGTTGCCGGCAAGGGCGTGCGCGTCAACACCGTGTCCCCGGGGCCCATTTACTTCGAAGGTGGCGCCTGGGAAATGATCAAGGGCACCATGCCGGACATGTACGAAGGAACGCTCAAACAGATTCCCGCGGGCCGCATGGGTACGCCGGATGAGGTGGCCAATGTGGTGGCCTTTCTCGCAAGCCCGGCAGCGAGCCTGGTCACGGGAATCAACCTCGTTGCGGACAACGGCTTCACGAAGCGGGTACAGCTCTAGGCGAGCGAGCCAAAGGCGGAGAACGCTTTGTCAGCAGCACAAAAAAAACTGCACCTGGTCTGTTCTGGGCTCTATCACGATTTCGATTTTGCCCGGCTTGAACTGCTCAAGCTGTTTGCCGAACTACCGCATGTCCGTGTAACCGTGTCTCCGGACTATGCGGCGGTGGAGGACATTGCCGCGGCCGACGCGCTCGTGACCTACACGAGCGACGTGATCCCTACCTCGGAGCAAACGGGCGTCCTGGAAACGTTTCTCCATGACGGCAAGGGCTGGTTTGCGCTCCACGGCACCAACGCCCTGCTGCGCTATCGCAAGGGACGCGGCTGGGTCGCGCCGCACGCCAATCTTGCCTTCTTCGAAATGATCGGCAGCCAGTTCGTCGCCCACCCGCCGATTCAGCCGTTTACGGCCCGGGCCATCTCGAATCACCCGCTGGTGCAGGACATCGAACCGTTCGAAACGGACGACGAAATCTACCTGTGCCGGTTTTTCGGTGAGATCAAGCCCCTGCTCGAAACCGACTTCACCGGCGAGGCCCCGGGCTTCGACGAATCCAACTGGACCGACCTGGACACGGTACCGCTGATGTACCTGCATCCGTGGGAAGACAACGAGGTGCTCTACCTGAACCTCGGTCACGCCCGTGGCCACTATGACATGGAGCCGCTCATGGACTGGTATGACAACATCGAGCGCGGCAGCTGGGCTCAGCCGGCATTCTACGAGCTGCTGCGACGCGGCATCCGCTGGTCCCTCCGGGAAGGGGAGATGCACCATGGCTGATCCGAACGTCAGCAACGAGCCCATCGACACGAGCACCATGACGCCGCTGGAAAAGGCCCCGGACCCGGAGCTGCCCAACGATATCATCGCCAAGGAGCGCTATACGGATCGCGATTTCATGGCGCTCGAGTGGGAGCGCATGTGGTCGAAGATCTGGCTGCTCGGCTGCGTGGAGCAGGACATCCCCGAGCCCGGTGACTACGTGGTGACCGACATCGGTCCGGAGTCCATCCTGATCGTTCGCCAGGACGATGGCAGCATCCGCGCCTTCTATAACGTCTGCCAGCATCGCGGCAATCAGCTGCGGCCCGAGGGTTCGGGGCATGCGGAGTCTTTCCAGTGCGCCTACCACCACTGGGAGTACCACCGCGACGGTACCTTCAAGCGCATCCCGGATGCGGAGACGTTTCCTCAGGGCAGGCCGTGTACGGGGCTGGAGGAGATTCCCTGCGATACCTGGTCCAGCCTGGTGTTCTTCAGCCTGAACCCGGCGGTGGAGCCGCTCCTCGACTTCCTGGACATGATCCCCCAGCACCTGGACCCCTACCAGTTTCAGAAGATGGCCCGGGATCGTCACGTTACGGTGGAGTGGGACTGCAACTGGAAAACGTCGGTGGATGCCTTCAATGAGTCCTACCATGTGCAGGGCATCCATCCGCAGCTGCTCTGGCACCTGGACGATCTGAATATCCAGATCGACTGCTACAAGCGCCACAATCGCTACCTGATCGAGTTTGCCACGCTCTCCCCGCGCGTAAACCAGCCGCCGGAAATCCCCATGGGCATCAAACACCTCATGAAGGAAGGTGGCATGGATCCGGCGGACTATTACGGCCGGGTCAAGGACGTACGCAGCGACCTGCAGCAGTGGAAGCGGGACCACGCGCCGGAGCAGGGCAAGGACTACTCGCGCCTGCACGATGCGCAGCTCACGGACGATTTTCACTACCTGATCTTCCCGAACATCACCATGAATGTGCACGCGGATGACTACTGGGTTTTCCGTCAGCGGCCGCACGCGACCGATCCCAACAAGTGCTACTTCGATATCTGGACCTTCAAACTGGTCCCGGAAGGCGAGGAGTGGCCGGACCTGCCTGAATTCAAGCAGTTCAAGCACGGCGAGAAGAGCATTGGCCTGGTGCTGGACCAGGACGCGGCCAACCTGCCGGGGGTGCAGAGGGGCATGCAGTCGAAGGGCTACCGCGGCCTGTGGCTGGGCAACCAGGAGCTGCGTATTCGCCACTTCCACAAGGTGCTCGACGACTACCTCTACGGCGAGGGCGAGAAGCCCGAAGGCGCGCTCTGAGCGCCCCCGAACGGGTAGTGATCGCCGTGACCCCATTGACCGATACCACGCGCGGCGTTTTCTCCGCCGCGCCCGAGGCGCGCCCTCGCGCCTGACCCCAGGAAGCCTGCCATGACCGACCTCACGTCCGAGCAACTCCAGCGCGCCTACCGGCGCATGAAAACCATCCGGGAATTTGAAGAGCGCCTCAATATCGAGATCCAGAAGGGCGAAATCCCCGGCTTTACGCACCTGTATGCCGGCCAGGAGGCCGTCGCCGTGGGCGTGTGCGAGCAGCTGGGCGTTGACGACTACATCGTCAGCACGCATCGGGGGCACGGCCACTGCATCGCCAAGGGCTGCGACGTGATCGGCATGATGAAGGAGATCTACGGCCGCCACGACGGGCTGTGCAAGGGCAAGGGTGGTTCCATGCACATCGCCGACCGGGATGTGGGCATGCTCGGCGCCAATGCCATCGTGGGCGGTGGGCCGCCCATTGCCGTGGGCGCTGCCATTGCGACGAAGCTGGACGGCAAGGGGCGCGTGACCGCGTCCTTTTCCGGCGACGGCTCCAGCAACCAGGGCACGGTCTTCGAGGCCATGAACCTGGCCGTGGTGCTGCAGCTGCCAACCCTGTTCATTTACGAGGACAACGGCTACAGCGAACACACGGGCGCCGACTACGCCGTGGGCTCGAAGGACATCGCCGGGCGCTGCGAGGCCTTCGGCATGGCCGCGGAGAAAGTAGACGGCAATGACTTCTTCGCCGTTTTCGAGGCCACGGGCCGGGCCGTGGAGCGCGCCCGCCAGGGTGGTGGGCCCTCAGCCATCGAGTGCGAAACCACGCGCTTCTTCGGCCATTTCGTCGGTGACCCGCAGAAGTACCGCGATAAGGACGAGGTGGCGAACCACCGGGCGACCCTGGACTGCCTCACGATCTTCCGTGAGCGGGTGACGAGCGACGGTTTGCTGGATGCGGCCACCCTCGACGCCATTGACGAGGCGGTGATGGCGCTGATCGAGCAGGCCGTGACCGAGTCGAAGGCATCGAGCCTGCCGGACATGGCAGAAATCGCCACCGACGTGTACGCCACCTACTGAGGCCCGGGACCATGAGCGAAGTGAAAACCTACCGCGAGGCCCTGAACGAGGCCCTTCACGAGGAAATGGAACGCGACCCGACCGTGATCGTGCTCGGCGAGGACGTGGCCGGTGGCGCCGGT
>JBCDHO010000302.1:0-3989 GCA_038749855.1 Pseudomonadota bacterium | reverse complement strand
CGCCCAGGGCCAGGGCCGCGGCGTCTCTTCGCCAGCCAGCCGCGCCTCCCAGGCGCGTTCCAGCAGCCACTGGCCGAGCTGGGCCTTGGCGGGAATCCAGACCGCCTGGAGCGTCAAAAGAAGCGCGGCGGTGCAAAACACCGCCGCAAGAGGCCGGCGCCCGAGGGTCACAGCCGGGTTGCGCGTCGACGGCGGAGCAAGGGCACCGGGGCGAACGGCCTCAGAAACAGGTAGGTCGAAATGGCCAGCACGAGCAAGGAGAGCGACAACTGGGTTTTCCAGCCCGTGGCCGTGGCCGGGAAGGCCGCACCGGTCGAGCCCGCCGGCAGCAGGCCCGGGATTTCCCCCGCGGCAAGGGCAGCGTCATCGGGTCGTGACGGCTGGCGATCCACGGCCACCAGGCTGGTGTAGGGCGTGAGCAGTTCATGGTCGAGAGCGACACGCGTGACTTCCGCCCGGACCCATGCTGGCTCGGCGCCGAACAGCGTGCTCTCCTGGAGCGCATCTACCTTGTGCTTGGCCCACAAGGTGGACAGCAGATCCGGCCCAGGGGTGACGCGCGGCCAGGCATCCACGATCCAGGGGTCGCCGTTGAGCGTGCCGCAGATTTCTACCTGGTCCGGTTCACGAGGCAGCCGGGCCACCACCCACAGCGGCTGGCCGGCGTAGAGGTCAGGGACAATCTCGGGGTAAGTCTCGGCGCGCATGCCCCAGTCCACGCAAACGTCGCTGACGGCGGGCAGGCGCAGGTGCTGCCAGAGGGCACTCATGGTGTCAGCCACGTCCTCCGGTCGACCGATAAAGGTGTAGTGTCCACGGCCAATTTCCGCGGCCTTGCGCATGAACCAGGCGTTCGGCGCCGAGCCGATGGCGATCGTGAACAGGCGACTCTCGCCCAGCTGGTCGGCGATGGCCTTCAGCAGCCCCTGCTCATTGCCGACGGCACCGTCGGTGATGAAGACGACCTGGCGCAGCAGATCGTGACGGGCGTCGACATTGTCGTGGTTTGGCGAGTTGGGACGAGCCAGCGCCGCTTCGAGGGCCGGGCCCATGTTGGTCCCACCGTCCGCCGAGAGCCGGTCGAGCCATTGGAAGGCCTCGCCCAGGCGGTCAGCGTTGACGGCCACCGGCTCGGGGAACAGCACTTCCGTTTCCGAATTGAACTGCAGCAGGTTGAACCGGTCTCCGTCGGTCAGCGCATCCAGCCCCTCGGCCAGCGCATCCCGCGCCTGTGCCAGGGATGCGCCCTCCATGGAGCCGGACGTGTCCACGACAAAGATGACCTCTCGTGCCAGGGGCACCAGCGCTTCCGAACGCGGCGGGACCAGCATGAGCTGGGCGTAGATATCCTCGCCGTCATTGAAGGTCGTCAGGGAAGCCTGTGGCTGGGCTCCATATTCCGGTGCCCAGCGCAGTTCGAAAGCCCGGTCCATGCGGTCATCCGGATCCACCAGGCGGACGGTGTAACCGTCCTCGGCCGGCTGTATGTCGACGTCGTGGTGCAGGCTTTCGACGTTGGCCAGGGGCACGCCGGCGTCCAGGTCGATCTTCAGCTCAAGGCGGTGGCTGGCGTTGCCCGCCACGGAGGCCAGGGAAGCCAGCGGCCCAAGGGCGGCGAGCTGTGGTTGTGGCGCCGGCCGTTCGGTGCCGGGCTGTGGCTCGCCGCCATGGCGGGCGGTGAAGGTCATGGGCAAGCGCAGGTGAAAGGCGCCGTCCCGGTAGTCGACCTTCACGAGATAGCCGATCATCACGTCCACCGTATCGCCAGGGCCGATGTTGGCCATGCGCGTACTGAATTGGTTGGCGCGTTCCTGGCTCACGAGCCCGGCGGCCCTGCCTTCGTCCCGTGCCTGCCGATAGACGCGCTCCGCGGACTCCCGTTCGCGGATCTCTCCCTCGAGTACGCGAGCGCCGACCCGAATGAAGAGCCGGTCCACGGCCGCCCCATCCGGTAAGGGAAAGCGGTAGGTCCCCTCGGCCCAGTCCTCGCTGTCATTGCGGAACCGCTGCACCACGTGAATGCGCGCCAGCAGGCCCGTAACTTCCGCGTGGAGCGACGTGTCCAGGGCCAGCTGGTGAAAGCGCGTGTTGCCCGCTTCGAAGGTGAGGCCCCAGGGGTCGATGCCCTGGGCCTCTGCGCGTTGAGCAACCAGCAGGAGCAGGGCACTCAGGATGCCCGTGAGGGTGATCAGGAGCCGGTCCTGCCAGCGCATGCGCGTCGGGGTGGGCGGTGCCGGTTTACGGTGCAGCTCCGGATTGCGGCGCTGGCTGGTGCGCTCGAGGCGCTGAAGAATGGTCGGTTGGCGGCGATGCATGGGGTGTCTCCCGTGAATGACGCGGTCAGTTTCAACCGGCCGCATGGGCAGAGCGGGGCGCAATCGTGCAGGCTGCGGTCAAAATTCGGGCAAAGCGGTGGCAGAGGATCTGCTGTGATTCCATCAGGGCTGCGGAACCATCGGTGCGGCCGTATCATGAGTGGACATCGAGGGCTGCCCAGGAGTGCGGCGTGCAAAGACAGATTGCGATCGTCGAGGACGAGGCTGCCATTCGTAACAACTATGCGGAGGCGCTGCGCCGCTATAACTACCGCGTGCAGGGGTTCGGCGACCGGCCCTCGGCCCTCGAGGCCTTTCGGCGGCGTCTGCCCGACCTCGTGATCATTGATGTCGGCCTGGGCGAAGACGTGGAAGGGGGCTTTGAGCTCTGCCGTGAGCTGCGCGCCCTGTCGCGCGGCCTGCCGATCATTTTTCTCACGGCCCGCGATTCGGATTTTGACGTGATCTCCGGCCTGCGCCTGGGCGCCGACGATTACCTCACCAAGGACATCAGCCTGCCGCACCTGGTGACCCGCGTTGCGGCACTGTTCCGACGGGTCGAGGCCCTGTCCGGTGACCGGGCCGAAGAGCAGCGCCTTGAACGGGGGGATCTGTCCCTGTCCCGAGACCGCATGGAAGTCAGCTGGAAGGGGGAGGCCGTTCCCCTGACCGTCACGGAGTTCTGGCTGATTCACTCCCTGGCCCGCCATCCGGGGCATGTCCGCACCCGGCAGCAGCTCATGGACGATGCCAACGTGCTGGTCGATGAGCAGACGATCACCAGCCACGTGAAGCGCATGCGCCGCAAGTTCGAAGCGCTGGATCCGGAATTCGATCAGCTCCACACGGTTTACGGCGCAGGCTATCGTTGGGGTAACTGAAGCCCGAGGCGCTGCGCCGATCCCGCACCCATGACGCTCCGCAACCAGATGTTGACGCTGTCACTGGCCACCCTGCTGGTGCCCTGGTTCGGCTGGATGCTGGTGCAGGAGCTGGAGGAGTTTCTCCGTGACAACCAGGCGCGGGGCCTCGCCGGTGCGGCGCGAACGCTGTCGGAGTCCCTGCCGGAAAGTGCCCGGGTCGAGCTGTTCGGGCGGGGCAATAGCCTGCCCCTGCGCGCGCTGGAGACCCGGCCGGTCATCGACGGTTACGCCGACGACTGGCCCGAGGCCGGCAGCGCGCTCAGCTACGAAGCTTCGGCTGACAGCCCGCTGAGCCTGGAACGTTCGGCCGGTAGCCCACGACTCGAGCTGCTGGGTGCGCGCTGGTCCAACCAGGACTTCCTGTTTCTTCGCGTTGCCGATGCCACGCCGCGCCGTTCGCAACCGCCGGGCGCCGGCAATGACAATGGCGCCGTCGACGCCGTCATCCTCGTGCTCCGCGGCGGGCGTGGCATTACGCGGTTCAGGATCCAGACCGCCGCGCCCGGGCCCCTGTTGGTCAGCAGCCAGACCGAAGGCGGCGGGCAGCTCGAAGGCTACTGGCGAGAGAGTGACGACGGCTACCGTTTGGAACTGGCATTGCCCCCCTCAGGGCGCGCCATCAACCTGAGCGTCGGCGTGGAGGATGCCTGGCGGGATCGGGCCAGCGTGGTGCGCGTCAGCGAGGCTGGCACCTTGCGCGACGGTGTGCCGGCCAGCTGGCTGAGCCCCAGCGGCGAGGACGTCGCGCTGG
>JBCDHO010000301.1:0-4002 GCA_038749855.1 Pseudomonadota bacterium | reverse complement strand
GAACGCCAACTTGTACTACATGGACTGGGAAGACCAGCAGGCGTCCTTTGGGCCCCCGTTGGACACGACCGTGATCAACGCCGGAGAATCCCGCCTGTACGGCGTTGAGTTCGACCTGCGCTGGCTGGCGGGCAATGCCTGGACCTTTTTTCTGGCCGGTGCTTACAACAACACCGAATTCACGGATTTCGACCTGGTCGATCCACTGCTGAACGGCAATGAGTTTCCTATTTCCCCGGAGTATCAATTTTCTACCGGTGCAATCGCCCAATTCGACAGCGGATGGTTCCTCAGTGTCGACGCCTCGTACACTGATGATTTCTTTTCGGACACGGAAAATTCGCCGAGCCCCGCCAACCCGACCATCGACAACCGCAACGATGACTACACGGTGGTGAATGCCAAGTTCGGTTACCAGGCGGACCGCTGGAGCGCCAACCTCTTCGTCCGCAACGCCTTCGACGAGTTTTACACGCTGCGCGTCAATCGTGGTGATCCTGACATTCCCAACACGGTTGGCCAGGCCACGGTGGGCGCGCCTCGTGTTGTTGGCCTGGAGTTCATGGTCGACTACTAGGGCCTGCTAACAACCCGATCACCCGGTGTTGCGACTGAAAAAGCGCCCATAAACCGGGGCCAGCGGGTTTGCCGCTGGCTTTCACAGGGCGTTGATTGTGCGAATGATTCGCATTACAGTGCGCGGAGCCGCTCGAGCACTGCCTTGGTCATGACCGCCGACACCCTCCTCACCCGCGATATCCTCCTTGAGACCCGCAGCTGGCTGACGCGCTGGCTGGGCAGTCCCAGTGAGGCGGAGGACGTCATTCAAAGCGTTGGCGCCAAGCTGGCGAGCCGTGATGAGGCGCCCAGCAAGGCCTACCTCAGTGCCATGTTCCGCACGGCGGCCATCGACGCGGTGCGCGCCTCGAGGACGCGGCGCGGCTACGAGTCGACCTTTGCCAGTGAGGCCGAGTGTGTCGAGCTGAAGACGCCGGAGCGGCACGCCGCCGCCGAGCAGGCGCTTCAGGCCCTCGAGGGCGCCCTGCGGTCCCTGGGACGCCTCGACCGGGAGATTTTCCTGCGCGCCCACGTCAGCGAACAGTCACGCAAAGAAATCGCCGACGCCCTGGGACTGAAACTCTCAACGATCGAAAAGCGCCTCGCCAGGGCCCGACGTCACTGCCTGGCGTACCTCGCGCCCCACACCGGCCGCTGACGCCTGCAACGATGGCCCGGCCTTGTACGGGTCCGTATGATGGCAGCCGTTCTTTCAGGTGAGACCCACCGGAGCATCGATCCCCGCCATGCGCAGCGACGCCGCCCAGCAAAACCAACGCGACCTTGAGATGCGCGCGCTCGAGCTCCTAGATGCTGCTCGCGGCACTGATGATCAGGCTGCAGAGGCTGCGGTCGATGCTTTTGGCGCACAGTCACCCGATCACGCTGCGGCGCTGGCAACGGCCAGGCAGCTGACGGAAACCACCGCGCAGCTACCGCCCGCACTGGCAAGCGGTGAAGATGCCTCGGGGCTGAGGCTCGAACTGTGGTGGGCTCGCGCCCTTGAACGCCCCGCCATCGGGGTGGGCGCGACTGCTGCCCTCCTGGCCCTGGTACTGGCTTTGGTCCTTCAGCAGGAGCCCGGCGTGTCCAGCGCACCGGAGCAACCGGCCATCGCGGAAACGCAAGCACCCGAGACGGCCACCTACGTAACGGCCTGGGGACAGCAGCAGGAAATCACGCTCAGCGAAGGTTCAACCCTGTGGCTGGGCTGGGACACGCGACTCACCGTGACGCTAACCGGAGATGCGCGACAGCTGACCCTTGAAGCCGGAAAGGCGGCCTTTCGCGTCACGCCGGACGCGACTCGGCCGTTCACCGTCAAAGCAGGGAGCGCAAGAACCCGGGTTACGGGGACCGAGTTCGTTGTGCGAAAGCAAAGCCAAGGCCGCGTCGAGGTGGCGGTGCTTGAAGGATCGGTTGCCGTTGCTGGCGAGCGTGGCCGTGTGGCGCTCGAGGCGGCGCAGGTGGTTGTGGCCACGGACGGCGTCCTCGGCGAGATCACGGCCCGCGACCCCGAGGAGATCGGGCGCTGGCGCACTGGCATGCTCGTATTCCGCGATCGGCCCGTGCTCGAAGCCCTGGAAGAGCTGGCGTCCTATACGCCCTACCGGCTGAACACGAACCTTGTGGGGGACCATTCGGGCCGGGTAACGGGGGTCTTTTTTCTCGATCAGGCCCAGGAGGCGTTGGTAACCACGATGGAATCGCACCGCTTACAGGCGCGCACCACGCCGGATAACGAGCTGCGCCTTCAGCACGCACTGCCAACGCGGCCCGTCAGGCCCTGATCAAGCGGGCGGTTGCCCGCCAGCACGCACGAGGGTAAATCGGTATACGGCCGGGGCCATCGACAAACGTTCTTGAGTTGAAGCCGCGCGCAATCGCAGCGCAGCACTGAAGCTGACGGAGTCGTAAATCCCATGAAAAACACTACGCGCCCGGCCAAAGCAGGCCGTTCCGGCAAGCCAGGCGGGCCAATGAAGCGACGACTGCGCGCGCCCATCGCGCTCGCTCTGAGCACGGGCATGATGGTGAGCGCCTTCGCCCAGGACAGCAAGCAAACCTTCGCGTTTCAGATTCCCGCACAGACCATGGCGGAAGCCCTTGTGGCCTTCAGCAGTACCACCCAGCAGCAAGTGGCCGCCGACGCGGATGCCATTCGTCAGATCGACAGCAATCCCGTGCGCGGCGACATGACGGCTGAGACGGCGCTGCAACGTATGGTTTCCGGCACGGGGCTCGAGCTGGTTAGCGTCAATGGCAACAGTTACGCCCTGCGCGCTCAGGCCAGTGCGCCCATGACGGAGCAGGGCGACGCAGTGCTGGTCATCGAGGAAGTCATTGTCACGGGGACGAAGCGCAATCTGACCATCCAGGATACGCAGACCTCCGCTGCTGTCTTCACCATGGACGACATTGAGGACCAGGTGCTCTTCACCGTTGACGACATTCTGCTGCGCACAGCGAACGTGTCCACAGACGGCTCCGGAGACTTGAACGGCCTGTCGATCCGAGGCATTACGCTCATCGGTGTGGGCAACGCCGGCACGGGGCAGACCGCGAATGTCTACGTGGATGGTTCTCCGAACTCCTTCAATGCCAACCAGGGCGCGGCCAATCTATGGGATGTCGCGCAGGTCGAGATCCTCCGCGGACCCCAGTCGACGGTTCAGGGGCGTAATGCATTGGCCGGCGCCGTCATCATCAACACCGCCGACCCGACCTACGAGTTTGGTGTCGATGCCCGGGCCGTGGTTGGCAATGAAAACAACCGTCAGTACTCGGCGACCCTGAACATTCCCTTCATTGACGATACGCTCGCCTTTCGCTTCGCTGCGGATCAGCGCGAAATCGATTTCGAGGTCACCAACGTCGACACGGGCAACAATACCCGCTTCCAGGATGCCTTCACCGGTCGTGCCAAACTCCTGTGGGAACCGACCGATCGCTTCCGCGCCGAGCTGGGCTACTCCTACACGGACACGGAATTTGGTGAATTCAACGCGGTGACGGCGCCGGGGCCTATCGGCACGCCGGAATTCGAGGCCTTCGACCCCTTTGGCAACATTACCTACGGCTTTCGCGAGCGGTTTGAATTCAATACGGTGCACCGCAGCTACCTCGATCTGAGCTTCGAGCTCAACGACCGCTGGGACCTGTTCGGCCTGGTCACCCATGAGGACTCCCAGCGGGACACAGACTTCGGAGCCCTGGGGGTTGGAGATGCGCCGGACGACACGACCACCGCCGAGCTGCGCGCTGCCTTTGATTTCGGCGACGTCTACGGCTGGGTCGGCGCCTACTGGTTCGAAACTGAAGGTGCCTTCCAGAGCGTCTTCCAGTTTCCGCTCGCGCTGTTCGGACTGCCGCCCGTTCCGCCGAACTCAATCGCCATCTTCGACACCTTCCAGGAAGACTCCACGGAAAACCGTGCGCTCTTCG
>JBCDHO010000300.1:0-4007 GCA_038749855.1 Pseudomonadota bacterium | reverse complement strand
CTACGAGGTGTTCAACTGGTTTCACTACTACCTGGAAGTCGAACGTGGCTTTGCTTCGGAAGTCGCGGGTTGGGTGACCGCCTCCCAGTGGGTGGCCGGTGCACTGGGTGCTTTTCTGGGGGGATGGGCCTGTGACCGACTCAGCCGCCGCCTGGGCATTCGCTGGGGGTGTCGCTGGCCGGTCGTGATTGGCCTGCTTATTGCCGCTGTGCTATTGGTGGTTGGTGCGCTCAGCCCGAATCCCATGGTTGCCGCAACGCTTCTTGCGCTGTGCTTTTTCTTCAACCAGATGACCGAGGCGTCGTTCTGGGTGGCCAGCATGAGCATCGGTGGCGCCATGGCGGGCAGTGCCGGTGGTGTCATGAACACGGGCGCCAACGCCATGGGCATTGCCAATGCAATGCTGATTCCCCTGTTCGCCCAGGCGCTGGGCTGGACCTTTGCGATCAGTTCCGGCGCCCTCTTTGCGGTCGTGGCCGTGGGCTTCATGCTATTCGTGCGTGCTGACCGCACCGTCGATCTGGCATCATCGCCGGAAAGGCGCTGAACGCCGTGGATGATTAACGGGTAAGTGCACCACGAAGCAGCCGTCAACAGGCAACAGGAAGCAAAGGACAGCAGGCACCACGAAGGAGACGCCATTGGCGAGTACAAAGGAGCAGCTCGAACAGCTCGGTTTTGAAACCAGCCTGCACGTGGACTGGTACCGGAACGCTGACCACTATGCGCTCGAAGTCGAGCATATTTTCCTACGTGACTGGTTTTGCGTCGGGCGCAGCGAGCAATGGCCTGAGCCCGGGGACCACGGCGTTCTCGAGCGGTTCGGTGAAAGCCTGCTCATCGTGCGCAACGGCGAGGGTCAGCTCAAGGCCGTCGATAACCTCTGCCGCCATCGGGGCGCACGCCTCTGCGATGGCGGTGAAGACACCCACGAGGCCGGGCTGCGGGGCGGTTTGCTCGGCCGTAAGCTCATTCGCTGTCCCTACCACGCCTGGACCTATGACCTTGATGGTCGCCTTATCAACGCGCCATTTCTCGATGACCAGCCCGGCTTCGATCCGTCCGAGATCGCCCTCCATCCCGTGGCCCTCGCCGAGTGGGGCGGCTTTGTCTTTCTCTGTCTGACTCCGGAATCGGCACCGGACTTCGCGAATCTTGTCGCGGGGCCGGCAGCCCGCATTGTTCGCTATCCGCTCGCCGATCTGCGCGTCGGGCACAGCATCGACTATCCCGTGGCGGCCAACTGGAAGGTGCTGTGCGAGAACTACAACGAGTGCTATCACTGCGGCCCCGTCCACCCGGAATTGTGCGCAGTGGTTCCGACCTTCCGTGAGGGAGGCGGCTCGGACCTGGACTGGGCACGCGGCATCCCGCACCGCGAAGGCGCAACAACCTTTACGGCGAGCGGCGAGACTGAGCGCCGCTCATTTCCAGGGCTCGACGAGGACGAGCAGACCCGGCATAAGGGCGAACTCCTTTTGCCCAACCTGTTTCTGTCCCTGTCCCGTGATCACGTAGCGGCCTTCATCCTGACGCCGTCTGGCGTGGACCGGACCGAGGTGACCTGCCTGTTTCTGTTTGAACCTTTCGAGCTGGAGCAAGAGGGGTTCGACCCCTCTGACGCCGGAGATTTCTGGGACGTGGTCAACCGTCAGGACTGGGCCGTCTGTGAGCGGGTACAGCAGGGCATGGGGGTCGAGGGCTTTCGATTACGGTGCCCTGTCCCCACTCGAGGATTGGAGCCTCGATGTTCGCGATTATGTCACCCGTCGCACGGGGCTTGATCGGGACGGAAACGCTTAGTCAGGCCTGGCTTTCGTCGCGCTCCATCGCTTGCGTTTCGCCCGGTGGATTTGCAACCCATTGAAACAATTGTTTATTTAAGGTGTGATTTTTACCGTCTATCGCCCAGATCAAAAAAATTGATTTTGCTTATAGCAAGCGGGCGCGTAGCGTGTGAGCTCCTTTCGGATGCGCTCAGGGAAATTCGTCAGACGGCGAGGCGCTTCCGATACCCCCAGGAGGATACACATGCTTAAACGAACCATTTTGGTCAGTGCGCTTTCCGTGGCGCTCTTGCCTGCCGCCGGTTTCGCCCAGGGCGAGCCGAAACCCAATGCTTTCTGGTGGCCTGAACAGGTCGACCTGAGCCCCCTGCGCCAGCAGGACGCCGAATCCAACCCGCTCGGCGCTGACTTCAACTACGCCGCAGCCTTTAACACGCTGGACCTCGCCGAGGTGAAGGCGGATATCGAAGCCCTCATGAAGGATTCCCAGGACTGGTGGCCGGCGGACTTTGGCCATTACGGTCCCTTCTTCATTCGCATGGCATGGCACAGCGCCGGTACCTACCGCACGTCCGACGGACGCGGGGGCGCCGGTGGTGGCCAGCAGCGCTTCGAACCGCTGAACAGCTGGCCGGACAACGCCAACCTCGATAAGGCGCGTCGTCTGCTGTGGCCGGTCAAGCAAAAGTACGGCGCGGCCCTGTCCTGGGCCGACCTCATGGTCCTGACCGGCAACGTGGCCCTTGAGTCCATGGGGTTTGAGACCTTCGGTTTTGCCGGTGGTCGTGAGGACGACTGGGAAGCAGACCTGGTCTATTGGGGCCCGGAGACCGAAATGCTGGGCTCCGAGCGCTACGAAGGCGAGCGGGAACTGACCCAGGGGCTGGCCGCCGTGCGCATGGGCCTGATCTATGTGAACCCGGAAGGACCCAACGGCGTCCCGGATCCGCTGGCTGCCGCACGCGACATCCGTGAGACCTTCGGCCGCATGGCCATGAACGACGAAGAAACCGTCGCGCTCATCGCGGGTGGCCACACGTTCGGCAAGGCACACGGCGCCGGTAAGCCGGAAGAGTGTATTGGCGTCGAACCGGCCGCTGAAGGCGTTGCCGCCCAGGGCATGGGCTGGACTAACCGTTGCGGCACCGGGAAAGGCGCGGACACGATCACGAGTGGCCTTGAGGGCGCCTGGACATCCACGCCCACCCAATGGTCCTCCCAGTACCTGGCCAACCTGTTCAACTTCGAGTGGGAACAGACACGCAGCCCGGCCGGTGCGATCCAGTGGGTCCCGAAAGACGGTGCCGCTGCCAACCTCGTGCCGGATGCGCACATTGAGGGCAAGCGTCACGCGCCGATCATGTTTACGACGGACCTCGCGCTGAAGGAAGACCCGTCCTACCGGGAGATCTCCCAGCGGTTCCTGGAGGATCCGGAGGTGTTCCGCCTGGCCTTCGCCAAGGCCTGGTTCAAGCTGACCCACCGGGACATGGGCCCGCGCGTGCGCTATCTCGGCCCGGAAGTGCCCGAGGAAATCCTCATCTGGCAGGATCCGGTGCCGGCCGTGAGCTTTGATCTGGTGGACGCCGGTGACATCGCGGACCTGAAAGAGGACATTCTCGACTCCGACCTGACCGTGTCACAGCTCGTGCGAACGGCCTGGGCGTCTGCCTCAACCTACCGCGGCTCTGACATGCGCGGTGGCGCAAACGGTGCGCGCATTCGCCTTGCCCCGCAGGTGGACTGGGACGTGAACGATCCCGAAGAACTGCAGGAAGTGCTCGCCACCTACGAGGACATCCAGGAGGCGTTCAACGGCCGCCGCGGTGGAGATTCGAAGATTTCCATGGCGGACCTGATCGTGCTCGGCGGTGCTGCCGGCATCGAGAAAGCGGCGGAAGACGCCGGTCACACTGTCAGCGTTCCCTTTACGCCAGGCCGGACGGACGCCACGCAGGCGCAGACGGACATCGCGTCCTTCGCACCGCTGGAGCCCATTGCTGACGGTTTCCGAAACCACTACGGCGAAGGCAACTGGCGCTCGCCGACGGCGATGCTCGTGGACAAGGCGAACCTGCTGGAGCTGAACGTGCCGGAAATGACCGCGCTGGTCGGTGGACTCCGTGCTCTGGACGCCAACACGGGTGGTGCCCAGCACGGTGTGTTCACGGCTCGCCCGGGCACCCTGAGCAATGACTTTTTCGTCAACCTGCTCGATAT
>JBCDHO010000299.1:0-4010 GCA_038749855.1 Pseudomonadota bacterium | reverse complement strand
CGCCGACCATTGGAAGGGTGTCTGATTCTCGCTCAAGGTACCAAAAATGAATCCGTCATCGCCAAACTGATAGTCGTAGATCCGGCCGTCCTCTTCCGTTTCGATCCGGTTGTAGGTAAACTGCAGGCGCTGGTTCCCATCGAAGTTGTAGCCGAGCTTGGCAAAGAACGTCAGTTCATCCTGGAAGGAAAAGGTCTGGACGATGTCGCCGTCATCGTCCATCACCGCGTTTTGCGAGTCGTAACTCAGCATGGTGAAGTAATCGAAGCGCTCCAGCGTTCCTGACACCGACGCCGTGGTTTTCCAGCTCAGGGACTCACTCCCGAACGGCTCATCAGCATGTGGGTACAGGCTGAATTGCTGGCGCAGCTCCACCTCATAGGGCTTCGCCGACGGATCGCGGGTGAAGAACTGAATCACGCCACCGGGTGCACCCTCCCCGTAGAGCGCCGTGGGCCCGTAAAGCACCTCGATCCTGCCCAGCGATTGGGGGTCGAATTTGGTCAACGGGCTCTCATTGACCGCGGCGCCGCCGTTGAACTCCAGCGGCACCCCATCGATCAGGTATTGTGGATCGCGCCCGCGCAGCGTGAACCCCCGCAGCAGGTCAGTCTGATTGGGTGCGCCAAAGCCCGGCACCAACGCCGCCAGCAGATCACCCACATTCGAGGTTCGGGCAAGCTGCGTATTGAGCTGCTCCTCATAAATAACCGAAACGGTTCGAGCCACCTGGTTGATGGGCGTGGGTACCCGATTCGCCGTCACGATGACCTCCTCGACCGCCCCATCGTCGGGAAGAACAGAAGTCGTCTCATCGTCAGCAGGCGCCGGACCGGTATCTTCCTGCCCATCTGCCGCAGGCTCAAACACCACAAAGGCGCCATTCGCGGCGTTCCGAAGCGCGAGATTCGTGTCCGCCAGCAAGCGATCCAGCGCCTCTTCCGGGGTCAACGCTCCGGACACGCTGGGCGCCGTCTTTTCCTGAATCAATGCCTCGTCGGCAATGATGTTCACATCGTAGGCTGTAGTGACCGCGAACAGCGCCTCACCCAAGGCACCCCCTGAGAACTCAAACGCTTGCGCGCCCTGCGCGCCGTTGTTGTCCTGCGCCATCGCCAACGGTGCGGCCAACAGGGGCAGCAGCAGGCAGGCCAGCAAGGATTTCCATGGCAGTTTGCAGGGAGACTTACCGGAAATCCTGCCAGGAAAGCTGCCAGAGCGTCTGCCAGGGCCTTCGCCGGGGGACCTGCGCGGGCATCCACTGGAAATGGGGGTGTCGCATCGGGCTTCATCACACCGAAGGGAAAAACGTTGTTTCACGCGCAGGACTCCTCAGGCCGGTTTTCGCGAACGCGAATCGTTCGCCTCAACCTGTTAGATGCCTGAGCACAACAAAGCGCACCCCTCGTGCGTAAAAGAAACAGACGATCCACCGCAAAGCGATTAGCGCGATGGCGCGTCACGGGCGAGAATTCGGATGAGTCCGGGCTCGCTGCGGTCAATTGTCAGGGGGAAGACTTCCGGCAGCGTCGACAGCATGCCGTCGATGTCGCGGGCGTTAAAAGAGCCGCGCACCTGGTAGTTGCCAATGGTGGCGACGTCGCCCTCGATCACGACGCGCGCGTTCGAATAGCGGTTCGCATCGGCGACCATCTCTGAAAGCCGGGCGCCGTCATAGAACAGACGGTCCTTGCGCCAGGCGCCGATCGCTGCGGGGTTGATTGGCCGCACCGGGCTGAGACCCGTGTCTGCCGACGCCGCGACCTGTTGTCCCATGGTCAGGCTCTCGCTTGTCCTGAGCCGCGAGCGCTGCCCGGCAATATGCGTCGGGAAACTAACCGCGACCTCCCCCTCAGCCACCGCCACGCGCGTCACCTCACTGGAGCGGGTGACGTCAAAGACCGTCCCCACGACCCGCAGCTGCAGGTCGCCGGCCTCAACGCGAAAGGGGCGCTCAGGCTGAGGCCGCACCTCAAAAAACGCCGAGCCAGCCAGCAGCTGTGCACTGCGTTCCTGCCCGGAAAAAACGGTTTCCACGCGGCTCGCCGCACCCAGCGTCAGTACGCTGCCATCATCCAGGACGATCCGGCGGGTCTCGCCCAGCGCTGTCTCATGGCTCGCTGAGACGACAGCGCCTTCCCCGCCACCCAGGCGACTGAAAGCCCCACTGAACAGGGTCAGGCTGACGACGGCCAGCACCATGGCAGTGCCGACAGCGGCCAGGCCAAACTGATCGCGACCGGCCCAGCGCCGCAAACGCGCCTTCAGTTCGGCAAGCCGTTCACGCAGTGAGGGGCGCAGCACATCGTGGTCAAGATCGTTATGAGTGAGCGTTCCGAGCGCGTGGTGAAAGGTCACTGCGTGGTCGTAGAGGTCCTCGTGGCGAGGGTCGGCGCTGCGCCAGCG
Source organism: Pseudomonadota bacterium (assembly GCA_038749855.1). GTDB lineage: Bacteria > Pseudomonadota > Gammaproteobacteria > Xanthomonadales > SZUA-36 > Marinihelvus. The sequence continues at coordinate 1,604 of JBCDHO010000299.1, read as the reverse complement.
CTCAAAGGCCTCACGATCGGCGTCGCTGAGCGCCGGGTCCTGGAGCCGATAGCGCCATTCGTGCGCCTCACGCAGCATCGCTGCCCGCTCATCCGGAAAGGAATCCGCAGCCGCTTCCGGGCCAAGGCCCGCCTGCGCTGAATGTTCCGATGGCGTCATGAGCTGGGCCCTCCCCACTGCGACGATGTGCTGGCCGGCGCGGTGTTACTCGTTGACGGGTCGCCTGGAGATGGCTCATTGAGCAACGACTTCGCGAGCAAGGCCACGTTGATGTCCGCAACGCCCCGGGCCAAATGCTTGGCCGCGTTCTGCCGGCTGATTCCCAGCCGTCGGCCGACATCCGCCACGGTGAGACCGTCGATCCGGTGCAATACAACGGCTCGGCGTCTTTTTTCCGGCATCTGGCGAAGCACTTCGTTGATCACTTTTAACTGTTCCCTTGCTAAAGAGATGCGCTGAGGGTCCGAAGTGTCATCCCTGAGCGGGAAATAAAGCTGTTCAATCCGGTAATCGTGGCGCGTGCGCACTTCCTGCGCCCGCTTTTCTCCGAGGACAAGATTGCGGGCAATGCGCCAGAGGAAGCCCCGCGGGTTATCGATGGATTCGAGGTCCCCGCGCTCAATCAGCTTTTGAAAGGACTGCTGGGCCACGTCCTCGGGATCCGGCGGCCCGTTACCGAAGCTTCGGCGAATGGACGCGGCCAGCTGGCCGGCGAACGCCTGGTACAGCGCTGTGATGCTGTCGGGCACGGCAGCGCTCTGACGGCCTTGCGTCTGTTGGTCGGTCGACGATGGTGGAGCGCCTGGGCGGTTGGTTGTGTCGAAATCCATCGAACGGCTACGGCTGGCAAGGGGTAATCGCTAATGCAAACGTTTCTTATTCGCGCTTTACCGCTGGATTCTACAGGCTCAGACCCCTAGCTGCCGCGCCGAGCGGGCATGCCTGCCCAGGAAAGCGCGTAGGCAAGACGGACTCGGCGGTCGCACACTCAAGCGAAGCCGTGCCGGTGGCGCAGCAAAGGCGACGGATTGTACTGGGTCGGCTTTTCAAACTGTTGACCAAAATTGACGCGCCGAAGCGCTAGGCTTATGCCAGTCCGTTCGCTCCGTTCCTGCGCAGGTCTGCCCCATGGCAATGCTCAAGCATCCTATCGCCGCCCTCCTCCTGCTGGTTCCGCTGTATTCGGCGGCAAGCGTTGCTTTTGCACAGCCCTTGCCAGGGTGGCAGGACGACCAGTTGATCATCAGCGATGGCCGAGAACGCTTCTTTCGCTACCTCATTCCCGGCACCTTGCCCTCGGGCCGCGTGCCCCTGGTGATCTACCTTCACGGCGGTGGCGGCAGCATGCGCGAGGCCATGACCGGCAATAACGGCTCGGCGCACTGGCCTGAGGTCGCCGAACAGGAAGGATTCATTCTGCTGGCGCCCAACGGCGTGAACCGACAAACCGGTGATCCCTTTGGCGATGATCAGCACTGGAATGACTGCCGGGGCGATTCCGGCGTGGCTGGCACCGACGCCAACGGGATCACCGGTTTGTCGGTTCACGCCGTTGGGCGCCAGCAGAATGAATCCTTCCTGTTCGGCGACCTCAGGCCAGTGCG
>JBCDHO010000298.1:0-4028 GCA_038749855.1 Pseudomonadota bacterium | reverse complement strand
GGTCGGGCCGGTTTCGCCCCCAAAAAACTGGTTGGAGGGGTCGGCGCGCGTAGTCTGGCATCAGGATCAATCAGGCGCGTTGCCGAGAGAACCGAAGCGACTGGGACAGGCTGCAGGCCTGAGGCGAGCTCCGTGATGCAGCCCGAGCCCAGGAAGGCAACCGTGCGAGCCGGTCCCATAAAGCGGAGGAGAACGAGGGAAGCCCAAAGGGCCAACGAGCCGATCCTGATGCCAGGCTGCGCGCGCCGACCCCGGCCGAACCGCGTTTTAGCTGGCAGCCGGCTCCATACCACCCCGCTCGTATTCGCTGCCAGCATCGGGATCATTGAAAGTCTCGAGGTTCAGCTCGCCCTCGCTGCGCGCCACGATGGTGGTCACGGTCGCGTCGCCGGTGATGTTGACCGCCGTACGGGTCATATCCAGCAGGCGGTCAACACCGAGGATCATGGCGATGCCTTCGGCCGGGAGACCGACCTGGGTCAGCACGCCCGCGAGGACGACCAGCCCAACGCTGGGAACGCCCGCGGTGCCGACGGAGGCGAGGATCACCATGACCACGACCATGAGGTATTGGCCGAGGGACAGGTCGATACCGTAGAACTGGGCGATGAAGCCCGTAGCGATGCCCTGCATGATGGCCGTGCCATCCATGTTGATGGTGGCGCCCAGGGGCACCGTGAATGAGCCGATCTTGTTGCTGACACCGATGCGCTTGGTCACCGATTCGAGCGTGACCGGGATGGTCGCGTTGCTCGAGGCGGTCGAGAAGGCGAACATCATCGCGGCCCGCATCTTCTTGAGAAACACAAGGGGATTGACCCGCGCGAGCATGGTAAGCAGCGTGGGATAGACAATGAGGGCGTGGAGAAAGAGCACGGCGAACACCAGCGCGACATATTTTCCGACCGCGAGGAAGTCCGACCACTCGCTCGTGGCGGTCAGGTTGGCGATCAGTGCGAACACTCCGTAGGGGGCGAAGCGCATCACCAGCGTCACGAGCCGCATCACGACGGTGTTCATGTCCTGAAACCAGGCGGAAACGCGTTCTCCGCGACTGCCACTGAGGGTTATGGCGACCCCGAGCAGGACGGAAAACACGATAATGGGCAGCATTTGCGCATTGGCCATCGCGGCGACCGGGTTTTTCGGTACCATGTCGATGATGACCTGGGAGAAGGGTGTGGCCTCGGCGATCTGGCGCTCGACAGTGGTGACCGGATTGGCACCGACCCCGGGCTGGAAAATGGCCGCTGCCGTCAGGGCCAGCGTGACCGCGATGCCCGTGGTCAGCAGGTAAAGTGCGATGGTTTTTCCGCCGACGCGGCCGAGCATCTTCGGGTCCGAGAGCGAGCTCGATCCGCAGACCAGTGAAATGAACACCAGCGGAACGACCAGCATCTGGAGCAGGGCGATGAACACCTGCCCGAGCACACGAAACAGACCGTCAATCAGCCACAGCTGGGTCCAGGACGCGTTGCCGGTGGCGGCGATGATCCAGCCGGTGACTGCCCCCAGCACCATCGCCAGCAGGATGCGAGCGCTGAGGCTCATTTTCTTTGTTTCCGCCATGAAGTGTTCCGGTCCTGTAGCGTTCAAGTGCGCTAGAATTCGCGCTTTACGCGGCCCGGCGAGTGTCGGGCGGCGGCATGGGCTCACCCCGAGTTGGTGCGTTCATGACGCCACAGCCCCGGGGCGGGTCCGCGAAGGCCGTTAGCCTACACGAAGGCAGCTCCATGGACGAATCGAACGACAGTAAAACCACGAGTACGAACTTTATCCGCAACATCGTCATTGACGATATCGACAGCGGTAAGCACGCGTCCATTACGACGCGTTTTCCCCCGGAGCCAAACGGCTTTCTGCATATCGGGCATGCCAAGGCAATCTGCCTGAACTTCGGCCTGGCTGCAGAGTTCGGCGGCAGGACCAATCTGCGCTTTGACGATACGAATCCGTTGAAGGAGAACGAAGACTACGCGCAGGCCATCATGGATGACGTTCGCTGGCTCGGCTTCGATTGGGATGAGCTTCGCCACGCTTCCGATTACTTTGAGCAGCTGCACGGTTGGGCGGTCCAGCTCATCGAGGCGGGTAAGGCCTATGTCGACAGCCAGGATGCGGAAACGATTCGAAGCACGCGAGGCACGCTGACTGAGCCCGGCAGCAACAGCCCCTACCGCGATCGGACAGTGGAGGAAAACCTCGACCTCTTTGCGCGCATGACGGCGGGAGAATTCGAGGACGGCGCCCACGTGCTGCGCGCAAAGATCGACATGTCGGCACCGAACATCAACCTGCGTGATCCGGTGATGTACCGGATTCTGAATGCACCGCACCACCGCACGGGTGATCGCTGGCACATCTACCCGATGTACGACTGGGCCCATGGTCAGTCCGATGCCATGGAACACATTACCCACTCGTTGTGCACGCTGGAATTCGAGGATCATCGCCCGCTTTACGACTGGTTCCTCGACAACATCGACGCGCCGTCGCGGCCTCGGCAGATCGAATTTGCCCGCGGCAATCTGAATTACACGGTCATGAGTAAGCGACGCCTTCGTGAGCTGGTCGAAGAGGGCCATGTGGACGGCTGGGACGATCCGCGGATGCCCACGCTCGCTGGCCTGCGCCGTCGCGGTTACACGCCGGCGAGCATTCGCCGTTTCTGGGGCGACCTCGGTATTTCCAAGTCCGACAGCATGATCGACATGGGCGTGCTGGAAAATGCAGTTCGCGATGACCTGAACGAAACAGCACCCCGTGCCCTGGCCGTGCTGGACCCGGTGAAGGTCGTGCTCACGAACTTTCCCGAAGGCGAGACGGAATGGCTGGAGGCACCGGTCCACCCGCAGCAGCCAGAGCGTGGCACGCGGCAGGTTCCGATCACGCGGGAAATCTGGATCGAACGCCACGACTTCATGGAGGAGCCACCGCGGAAATTTTTCCGGCTCAAGCCCGACGGCGAGGTGCGGCTGCGGAACGCGTTTATCATCCGCTGCACCGACGTGATTAAGAATGACGACGGGCAGGTGGTTGAGCTTCACTGTGAGCTCGATGCGGACAGCCGCAGCGGCATGCCGGGTGCAGAACGACGCGTGAAGGGCACGATTCACTGGGTGTCCGCGCAACACGGCGTCGCGGTGGAAGCCAGGCTCTATGACCGTTTGTTCCTGGCGGAGAACCCGCTGGCGGACAAAGCCGAGGATTACCGACAGCACCTGAACCCGGATTCTCTAATGGTGGTCGAGTCGGCCTGGGTCGAGCCTTCCGTGGTGGAAGACGGCGCCTCACCCTGCTTTCAGTTTGAACGGACCGGCTACTTCGTCCGCGACGGCGAGCGCGATGGCAAGCCGGTATTCAATCGCACGGTGACGCTGCGCGATACTTGGGCAAAGCTCCGCAAGGGCTGACTCGGGCTAACATGTTTTTCGCCGTCGGTAAGCGTCCCGGGGGCTGACCGGGGGCTGACCGGGGGCATGGAGCTTTCCTTCGCGGGAGCGCGCCGCTGGCCCACCCGGCGCTCCGTGTGGCGTCATGTGCCAATCGTTGGAAATGTCGCAGTGACTAGCGGCAGGGGAAGCAAAGCGGGCCCTTTGATAGACTGTGGGTCCAGAACCAGAGGAGTGGGAACATGGGTTGGATTCTGCTGGCCATCATCGTCGGTGCGGCGTTTTTCGCCATTTCCATTTACAACCGGCTGGTGGCGTCCCGGAACCGCTTCAAGAACGCGTTCGCCCAGATCGACGTTCAGCTGACGCGACGTCACGACCTCATTCCCAACCTGGTGGAAACGGCCAAGGGCTACATGGCCCATGAGCGCGATACGCTCGAAGCCGTGATCAAGGCGCGCACCGCGGCGGTCAGCGGACTGAAGGAAGCGGCCAAGGACCCCTCGAACCCCCAGGCCATGAAGGCCCTCGCCGAGGCGGAGCAGGGTCTTTCTGGTGCCTTGGGTCGCCTGTTTGCGCTGTCGGAGTCCTATCCCGACCTCAAGGCCAACGAAAACATGATGCAGCTCTCCGAGG
>JBCDHO010000297.1:0-4036 GCA_038749855.1 Pseudomonadota bacterium | reverse complement strand
GCACCCTGGCCCAGCTTTCGATGATTGCCGGCGCTTATGAAGCGGCACTGGAGCGCATCGACGCGCTGCTGGCAATGCTCGAAATACCTCAGGCAAATATTTTTGCTCTCCAGGCCCAGGCGCATTATCAGCTTGTTCAGCTCGATGCCGCCCTGGGCTCCCTGGAACGTGCGCGGCAGCTTGAAGCGGCCCAGGGCGCACCACCGAAGGAAAACTATTTGCCTGAGGTATTTCGAGCATTGCCAGCAGCGCGTCGATGCGCTCCAGTGCCGCTTCATAAGCGCCGGCAATCATCGAAAGCTGGGCCAGGGTGCGCAGCACGTTTGCCTGCAGGCCCTGCGGCAGCTCCTTATTCACGAGTACGCGCTCGAACGCTGCCTCTGCGGCAGGAAAGTCTTCTTCCTGGAAGTGTGCATAGCCGAGCATGTAATAGGTCTGCGCGAGCTCGTAGTCGCTGAGCTTGCGCTCCTGAAGCTCCGAAAGCGCCGCGCGGGCTTCGGGCAGCTGGTCGCTTTCAATCAGGACCTGAATCTCCTGCATGCGCTCATAGATTTCCTGGCGCAGGCCGCCGGTACGGGTCACCCGCTCCTGCTCCGCCTGTGCCGCAGCGTCCGCCTCCTCGGCCGCCAGGGTCGTGGTGCCGCAGGAGAGCGCTGTGGCGAGCAGCGTCGCCAGAAAAGCACTGCGTCCAGGGCGCCGGCTATTCGGGTGACTTGCCGGGAAGCTCATAGATGAACCGATTGATCACGCCGTGGACCTCGACGGCCTCACCGTCAATGATCCTTGGTCGGTACTTGAATTTTTTGGCCGCCTCGATGGACGAGTTGTAGAAGATCGGGTTTGGACACATGGATTCGATCACGCGTACATCGCGCGTGGCGCCGGTGGTGGTCACCGTGTAAGCGACCGCACAGATGCCGACGATTTCACGCAGCAGCGCGCGCTGCGGATAGATGGGCGCGATTTTAACGATCGGCAGGTAGTCACCGTCGGCGCTGTCGAAGCCCAGGCCGCCGATGCCGATGCCCTCTCCCATACCATCGGGCAAGGCGAGGTCGGACACGTTCAGCAGATTGTCAGCGGCGCTGCTGTCCGTCTGGGGCGTAGCCGGTGCGGGCGGTTGCTCGTCCATTTCCGGCCGTTCTGGCCGCCGGTCCTTGCGTTCCGATGCCTCCTCGCGCTGCAGGCGCACAAAATCGATCAGCTGGGCCCGGCCGGATTCGTCGAGGGCCTGATCTCCGGACAGGATCAGCGACGACATGAACCAGGTAAGGCAGCCGGCGCCAAGCACGCCCGCCAGCGCCACGGTGAGCAGGCGCCGCCCGTAGCCGCGATCCGACAGCGTTTGCAGGGCGGCCACACCCATGCTCAGTTGTCCGCCGCCAGCGCGATGTCGTAGACGCCCGCCAGCCGGGAGGCATCCATAACCTGCACGAGAATTTCGTTACGTGAGTCCTTGTCTGCCTGGATCACCACCGTGCCTTTCGGGTTTTCGGCTCGCAGGCGCTCGATGTTCGGCCGCACGGCGCGGATGTCCACTTCACGGCGGTTGATCCAGACCTTGTTGTGCGCGTCGATGGCCACGAGGATGTTGGCCTTTTCCTTTACCACGGCGGTCGCAGCCTGGGGCCGGTTGACGTCGATGCCCGATTCCTTAACGAAGGTGGCTGTCACGATGAAAAAGATCAGCATGATGAACACAACGTCCAACATGGGCGTAATGTCTACGGCTGCTTCCATCTCCCCGTCGCCGTTTCCGAGCATCCTACGCATGCTGCACCTCGCTTGTGTCGCTGTCGCTGCGGTCTGTGCTCCGCGAGTTCCCGGTGAGCGCAAACCTTTCGTTGAGGCCGTTGCTGACATCAGCGATCATCCGGCTCACGACATTCACCGCCAGTAGGGAGGCGATGGCTACCACCATGCCCGCCATGGTGGTCACCGTCGCCTTGGATACGCCCGAGGCCGTTGAGCGGGGGTTGTTCGCCCCGGTTGCGGCCACCGCATCGAAGACCTCAAGCATACCGAGGACTGTGCCCAGCAGCCCCAGCAGCGGACACAGTTTGATCAGCGTTCGGGTCAGGCCGATGTTTCTTCCAAGATTTCTTTTCAGTCGCGCCTGGATGAGCTGCCGAAGGTGCAGCTCCTGCGCACTGTCACCCTTCTCGCGTCCCTGCCAAAGCTCGAGGGCGGCGGTGCGCTGGCCCGGAAACACAAACAGCAGGTAGCCGATACGCTCCAGGACCAGGCTGCCGATGAGTGCGGCCAGCAGCACGATGAGCAGGAGAATGTTGCCGCCCAGATCCACCATGTCCCCAAACCAGGGAAACAGATTGTCGAGTGCCGAGATCATTTCTCCTCCATGGCCGATAGGGCGACCAGCGCAACCGCTTCCTGTTCCAGCAGCTCCGTGATGTGCTTGGCGCGCGCCTGCACCAGCTGGTGCATGAGCAGGATGGGAATGGCCACAGTCAGGCCCAGAACAGTCGTCATCAGCGCCTGGGAAATGCCGCCAGCCATCAGTTTGGGATCACCGGCGCCGAACAGGGTGATGGCCTGGAAAGTGATGATCATGCCCGTGACCGTGCCCAGGAGACCCATGAGCGGCGCGATAGCGGCGACGATCTTCAGGAAGCCCAGGCCACGGTTAACCGCGGGCAGTTCTCGGAGTACCGCTTCCGAAAGTTTGAGCTCCAGCGCTTCCGTATCCCACTCATGGTCGTCCTGATACACGCGGGCGATTCGTCCCAGCGGGTTGTCCCCGGGGGTGCTCATGTCCTGCAGCTGCTTCTCGATACGCCGGTTCGTACGGGCCAGGCTAACGAGGCGCGCCACCGCGATCACCAGAGCCACCAGGCCCAAGGCGATGATGAGATAGCCAATCACGCCGCCCTGAGTGATTCGGGCCTTCAGGTCCGGCGCCTGAACAAGCAGTGCAAGCAGCTGGCCTCGTGTCGGGTCAATGCTGAAGTTGACATCAGGGTCCCCGGCCGATAAGGCACGCGCGCCGTCCCGGTGCCGAGGGGCCGGTTGACGGCCGTACTCAACCACGCGCCCCGTTTCGGGGACGTACTGGAAGTAGTTGCCGTCGGAGACGAGATTGAAGGGACCGACGCGGATCACCTCCTGTTCGCGCTCTTCACCGGTCCGGGTCAGCACGGGCATGCTCAGCCTTGCGATGCGTCCCGTTTCCGTCATTTCCCACTGGAGTTCGTACCAGAGCCGCTCGATCTCTTCGATGGTCGGCAGGTCGGCGGTCTGCCCCATGCGCTGGGCGAAGGCCTGTAGCTCATCGACGCGTTCCGTGCCGTGAATCTGCGTCAGGGAACCGGCAAAGTTTCCCTGGGCGTCCCCAGCAACCTGCTGCAGTACACCAAAGAGCTCTTTCAGGGAGCCGAGCCGCTCGTTGAGACGAACTTCAAGCTCGCCGATGAGCAGGTCGTTTTCCTCAAAGCGGCTTTCCCGTTCCAGGCTGATGGCTTCCTGACGCTGCTCCTCGGCCGTGAGTTCGTCCAACAGCTCCCGCTGACGGGCGCGGTCGCCGCGAAAGGACTCAATGCGCTCGCGGTTTGTTGCACTGTCGCGGATGCGCCCGTCACGCACCTGCTCGAGTAGCTGGTCAAGGTCGAGGGTGGTGTTCGTATCCGGTGCCGTGGTGCTTTCCTGGGCGGAGAGCATCAATGGCGCTACCGCGAGCATCAGAGCGCCGAGCAGTGCAGTCAGGAAGCGCCCGGGCCTGGCGTGTTGGAGGCGCATCATGGCAGCAGCGCCTGGGCCGCTGGCAGGGGTATGGAGAACAGCTCTGGCGCCATTTCCTGGCGCGCGATACTCAGGCCCTTGTCCACGTTTCGACGGAAGGCGCTTGCGTCGACTTCCACCCAGCGGCCGGCATCCTTATCCCAGTGACCGAAACGGTCGTTGCCCACGCTGCGATAGAGCAGGGCGATGCGGCCGATGCGCAAAAAATCCACGTCGAAGGAACGATCGCCGAGGTCGAGCCTCCCCTTGTAGGCCTCGAGCGTGCGACCGTAGTCATTTT
>JBCDHO010000296.1:0-4042 GCA_038749855.1 Pseudomonadota bacterium | reverse complement strand
TCGAGAAACACCACATCGGCCTTTAGCCTCGGCAACTGTGCCCTAGCGGATGCCGCGTCGCTAAACTCGCCAACCACCTGCCAGTCGGACACGCTGGCCAGCGCCTGGGCAACATTGACCCGCGCCAGCGCCTCGTCATCCACGATCACCGCGCGAATGGGTGTGCTCATGCCAGGGCCTCCAGGGGGATTTCGACCTTTGCGCAGTAGCGCTCCTCCACCACCTTGGCCGTACAGCCTGCCTGCTCGCCGAACAACAGGGCCAGGCGCCGTCTGAGATTGGTCAGGGCGATGCCCAGTCCGGCCGATTCGGGTGCCGGATCATGACAATCATTGCAGACCTCAATGACCAGGCGAGCGTCCTTCACATGGATGCTGGCATCTACCCTCGTTCTGTGAGGAACCTTTTCCACCGCGTGAACAAAGGCGTTCTCGACCAGCGTTTGCAGTACGAACGGTGGGCAAAGGAGCGCTCCCGGCGCCTGGTTGTCCAGGGAAAAGTGAAACCGTTCTGCGAAACGCAGGGCCTGGAGGCGCACGTAGTTTTGTGTGAACCCAATCTCTTCATCGAGCACCACGGTGCGTTCGTTGCTGGTTCGAAGTGCATAGCGCAACAGGTCGCCAATGGCCTGTACCGTGTCGATAAGCTGCTCTCGCGGCGCCGAGCGTGCGAGCGCGCTGACCGAGCCCAGGGAGTTGAACAGAAAATGCGGGCTGAGCTGTGACTTGAGCGCCTGCATCTGAAGGTCCGCCAGATCAAGGCGATTCTGAATATCCCGCTGGGCCAGCGCCATGGCGCGCTCCCGTTCCCGCCGCCAGCGCATCAGGGCGAGCCAGCCCAGGGCGGAGAAACACACGACGAGGTACAGGATAGCCACGAAAAAGACCGAAAAGTAGTTGGCCTGGCTCAGAATCAGCCCGGGTGAACGATAGGGCCGTTGAAAGGCCCAGTCGCCGATCGTTCCATCGATGATCAGGTTAACGGGCAGCCAGACGACGGCGCCGGCCAGGAGCAACAGTGCGATCTTGCCCAGGGAAGCGCTTTGATCCAGGCGCCGGAGCAGCGCCATCATCAGGAGGCTGACCAGGGCCCAGGGCAGGTACGTCATGAGCGTGCCAAAGGCTGCCCGCGGGCTCAGCACGAAGCCCGTATCAAAGCGCTGGGCATTAAGGACCAGGCTGAGGAGGTAGAGGACGCCAACCAACGCCCAAACTGCCATCACTGCCGCAACGAGACGTCCGCGCGATTGGGTCATGCCCGTCTGAACGGGTTCGCTGAGCGGTGGGGGAGGGGTACTCAACGGTTGCTCCTGTTGGGTGAAAGCGGGCGCCAATGTCCACCATTCGGCCCGGGGCTTCAAGCGGAATCTCCTCTGCATCACGAGCCCGGTCAACCAACCCACGAGGCGGTGATTTCGTCACACACGCGTTGCGGCACCTGGTGGTCTGTTCGAATACTCGGCGCTCCCATTCCCTGTAGGAGTCACCGATGAAACCGTTTCTTCGTTCCTTGAGTATCGCGTTGCTCTTCTCGCTCGCCTCGATGTCGCTCGCCGCCCAAACGGCGGTGGTTTCGACCCTCTCCACCGGGCAGGGCGGCCTGGACGGCTTATCGGTCGGACCGGACGGTGCCGTCTACGTCTCGCAGTTTCAGCAAAACCGCGTGCTGCGGATTACGGAAGAGGGTGTGGACGTCTTCCTGAGCGGCCTGGAGTTTCCCCTCGGGTCGGTCTGGGACGAAGCCGGGAATTTCTATGTCGCCTCAGCGCAGCAGATTCTTCGCCGGACGCCCGATGGCCAGGTTTCCACCTTTGCTACGGGGTTCTCCCTGGCCTCTGGCCTGTTCTTCGGGGCCGATGGCACCTTGTATGCCGGGGACTACAACCTTGACCGGGTGTCCAGCGTCAGCCCCAGCGGGGTGGTTACGACCTTGAGCAGTGGCGGCAGTCTGGAAGGGCCCGCCGGCGTGGTGGTCGACTCCAATGGCGTGGTCTATGCCGGTAACTTCGACGACGGCAATATCGTGCGCATTGACAGTGCGGGTAATCAGACCGTCATCGCCCGTCCCTCGGGACAGGCCGGCTACATCGCCATTGATGACAGCGACGTCATCTACGTGACCAGCTTGAGGGAAAATCAGGTATACACGCTGACCCTGGATGGGCAAGTCGAGTTGCTGGCCGGTAGCGGAGGGTTTGGCACTGCGGATGGCCCCGCCCTGGAAGCTGAGTTTCAGAACACCAATGGCATCACCGTCGCACCGGGTGGCGGGACCATTTACGTCTCGGAATCGGGCCCTGCCGGCGGCCTGCGCGCCATTGAGTTATCCGCCGCCGATTTTCAGATCAATCAGGGCGTGACCGGCTCCTGGTTTTTCCCGGAGACCACCGGGTCGGGCTTTTTCCTCGACTACAACCCGGTGACAGAATTCCTCTTTGCCATCTGGTTGACCTATGCCAATGAGGACGAAGGCGCCGATGGCACCACACGCTGGCTGACCGGTAATGCCCTGGTCAGTGACAACCTGGCAGAACTGACGATTTTCCAGACCACCGGTGGCGGGTTTGATTCAACAGAGCCGGTGACCACGACGCCGGTCGGATCCATGGACATTCGTTTCACGGACTGCAACACGGCCACCGTCAGCTATGCGCTGGACAATGGCCTGTCAGGAGAATTCTCCATGATCCGTGCGATCCCGGGAACGGAGGTCCTCTGTGAGGTGCTCGCTCAGGAAGCGGATGAAGGTTGAGCGGATGACGCCACCGTTCTTAAAGCGACGTTCGATCCCGCTAGGGCTTCAGCGTATTCTTCATTGCTGTCCGCAAAGCGTCCAGCCGGTCAGTCGAAGGCACCACTCCAGCGCTGGTCGACCGGTCCCGGAAAGGGCGGCATGGGATTCATGCCCGGCCCGGGGTTCCTGCCATCAAATGCCCGGGTGGTGCGCAGGACCGAAAAGCTGGGCGCTTCAGCTTCCGGCGTGTCGATTTGAACGGTTGTCCGGAAACGGTCGCCGGAACGCTGTTCGTAGCGCACCACCAGCCTGCTTTCGGTTGCCCAGTTCAGGTCTTCGACGTACACATCGTCAAAGTTGCTGAGCTGGTAAATATCGCCGTCTTCTCCGGCCTGGACGACGAGGTAGCGCTGATCGTCGACCTGGACCGCTGCGGCGCGCCAGCCGTCGCCGGACTCAGTGCCATGGGCATCCATGTAGCCGGCGAGTGTTTCATAACCCTCGTCTTCTTCCTCGCTGGCCAAAAGGCCTTGCGTTCCGACGAAGGTCAGGCCGACGATGAGCACTAGGGCTTTTGTGAGTGCTCGTTTGATCATTTCCTTTGCCATGAGGGGCTCCCGGGCGAATTGGGTTGAACCCTAAACCTAGCAGACTGGCCGGGGATCGGCAAAAACTTGAAAGTATTGGCCGAGTCCTGCTCGGCCAGTTTTCGCGAGGGCCCAGCTTGTCAGGACAGCTTAGGTCCTCTATGCGCAGAAACCGAAGCGTCCTCTCAGTTCAGAGTCCTCGCCACGCGAAAGCCGAAATTCGAAAACCCCTGGCTGGGATCCCAGGCGCCACGATACGCCGATCTCAAATAGAGCGGGCCGTAATCCCAGGCACCGCCACGCACGGCCCGTTTCTCGCACCCTTGTTCAGGCACGGATTGCTCAGAGAAGTAGGCTGAGTTGATTGCAGGCTGGTAACCGGCAGCCACCCATTCCCAGACATTGCCGACCATGTCGTGAAGGCCAAAGGCATTGCTGGCTTGGTAGGCACCCACCGGCGCGGTGTACAGATGGCCATCCAAACAGGCGCCCGCTTGGTCCCACGCGTTGTAGGCCTCGCCAGCCAGCGCATCGCTGCCGTTGGTGTATTGGCAGAATTCATCCTGTATGTCGCCCCACCAGTAGGTGGACGTGGTGCCGCCCCGAGCGGCGTATTCCCACTCGCTTTCGGTTAGCAGGCGGAAGGACACATCCGCTGTTTGGGAATTCAGCCAATCGATATAGGCATTGGCATCCCGCCAGCTGACGCAGACCACGGGGTG